>NZ_JABUZD010000066.1:0-115489 GCF_014897875.1 Halomonas sp. 3A7M | reverse complement strand
CCTTTTGTGCTTGCAGACGAGGAGGAGTCCATATACGCGCTACAAAACCTATGGCACCTACCGTAGCGCGGTGTAACGAATCTCGCGAGGTACGAGCGAATGAGGCACCCGCGTCGTTAGCCACCAAGCGCTACAACTTTCCAACGACAGGCCGTGAAACATCAACAGAGCATTGGCTCAGTTTATCATGCTGGTACGGCGTTAGGTGCTAGCGTTAGCTTGATTAAAGGTCAGCTAATGCACCACTAAAACGTAGCGCATCACCAACACTTGCCAAGGCGCGTTCGTGGGCGCTTACCGACAGCGGGCCTCGGCTACAGGCGACAATTACCCAAGACCTCTGGGCTGACGAAATGCGCGAGGCAATACCCGCATCGCAGCTACGACGGTGCTGGGTACCGGTCTTATGGGCAAAATGAATGTCACTGCCCAACCCTTGTTTCAAGCGGCGCTCGCCAGAGGAAGTACGGCTCAATACCGCCAGCAGCGTTTGGCGCTGCTCGGTATTCAAATCCGTCATACCTCCATGGTGAAGCGAGGCTAGTACATCCCCGAAGGCGCGCAACGTGCCTGCGTTCTCACCCGTGGCTTCGTAGGCATCAAAGGCGCGGTCGTAGTCAGGCTGCTCGAAGGCATCTTGGCGCACGCTAAGGGCACGGGCTAACGCTTCCGGTCGCTGGCTAACACTGTGCTTGCGCAGCGCCATAAAATCTAAACCCTCTAAGTCTTGGGCATCTGGATGAAGCTGGCCATACACACCTTGGCGTACGCCAACGAGCTTGCTAATCGGCCCTATATGACCGGGCCTTCCTCCGCTCGCTGCCACCATGGCCTTTGCCCGTTCATTCACTGCTTCAAGCCCTACACGATCAATCAGCATATCCGACGCAGTGTTATCGCTAACGGTGATCATCTGTTCCAACAAATAACCAATAGAAATAGGCGTGCCTGGATCATGCCAGTTAACCGGGCCTGCACCATCCACATAGTCGCTGCGCGCCAGGGTAATCCGCTCATCAAGAGCTAACCTGCCAGCTTGGCGTTCGGCCAACACTTGGGCAGCCACCGGTACCTTTATCAGCGAGGCCAAATACCATGGCTCATCGGCTTTCCAGGAATAGGCTTCACCACTGGCCAAATTCTGCACATACACGCCCAGCTGCCCACCAAACACCTCTTCGATGGCGGCCATGCGGGCGTTTAAGTCACCCTGCCAGCGGCTCTGTTTATCGACTGCATAATACCAATCTGCATGAACGGGCAGTGCTATTAACAGCGCTACTACCATCAGCCCGCGCTGTATCCAGTGTCGCAAATCGTCAACTCCCGTTAGTTTGCTCGCGTTTAGCGATGAGCCGCCATCCAGCGGGTTAGCCAAATCCACAGCGCGGCGCCGAGTATTAACAAACCACCAATGCCAAGTGCCTGCGGGTAGCTGTAGGCACCCTCGCCTTCCAATAAAAAACGCAGTACCAGAAAAATCATCACGATATGGAAGATAAAGGCTTTGAGCGCATCACTACCGACGAGCGTGATCGGCAACAGTACTTTCGCAGCGGCTGCGCCACCCGCTAAGGCAAGCCCAAGCAGCACCAACGCGCCACCCACGCTAAACAGCATAAAGTTTATCCCTGGCGGGTGTTTTCCCACATTACGAGCCACCGCCATCATCGCACCATGAACATCGCCCCCGGCGATGGCTATGCCATAAAAAGCGCCGACCATCAGCGCCCCCGACCCTGCCAGCCAAAGAATTAAACGGCGGCGTAAGGTGGCATCGAAATAGCAGCGTAACAGCGCTTCGCCGATCAATAAGCCAGACAATATTAGTGGGGCGCGGCTAAGCTGTCCCCAGGCATAGTGCTCTTCATGATCCACCAGAAACGCTTTTAAGAGCTCGTAGCCCCCAAAGGAAAAGCCTTGTAACCACGCTGAAAGCGCCGTTAATCCTGCGATGGTCGCCAAACGTCCCCACAGTGGCGTTCGCGCCCACAGCGGCAATATTAATGGCACCCATAATAAGGCAATGGCGTAAAAACCGAGAATCTCTACCCAGATAGCAAATCGCCCATAGAGCAGCGTATTAACAATATCGCTTGGCGAGCTAAAGGGTAGCATTTCGATAATAATCAGCGATTTATACCAAAACCAAACCTCAATGGCCCTTACCCATAGCTTTAATCGCCGCCGAGGCCAATCGTCACTTTGCGTGTAAGCAAGGAAGGCCACCGCCAGCGCTATGCCGAACACTAGAATAAATAGTGAGGACGAGAACTTAGTCAAAAAGTGGATAGGCACCATGCCCCAGTCGGGCACATGACGCATGCCTACTAAACCACTAACGGCATGACTGATAATCATCAGCCCAATGGCAATACCACGCGCGAGATCAATCGCTTCGATTCGTCCTTGCGCTTTAGGAAGCTGTGGAACCTCCTTCCAGTTCAACACGTCGGCAACGTCCTTGTGGCTGATGTTAGTAATAGAACTCTAACCATAGCCTATTCATTCCCCACCCCCTATTTAACATCTTTTAACGCAAAAATGCCCCGCAACTGGCGGGGCATTTCATGGCTCATCCGTGAACCGGAATAGAAGTTAATCCTTTAGCAGTCATGAGTTACCAACCGGAATCATCTTCCTCTTCAGTTTCCCATGTGTCTTGCTCTTCTTCTTCCTCTTCATAAGTGAATTCTTGCTCTTCCTCTTCGTACTCGGTCGTTATACCTTCATTAGTAGCGCCTTCAGTGGTGGCACCTTGCTCTTGATCAGAGTCGAAAGAGTTGTAAGCGCCCTGCTCATCCTGGGTCGTTTCTTCCTGAGGAGCGGGCTCGTAATCATCGTTGCCTTCCATGCCAGCAAAGGCCAGCGGGCTAGCGATTAAACCAAACGATACGCCTAAAATGCCAAGTTTCTTAAGAGCTTCCTTTTTCATAGTCATGCCTCCTGATATGGCTTCGCTTTCACTTCAGTTTTCGGTAATCAAAAAATTCGATAATTTGAAAACGTTGGTTAGTGGCAAGAACATCGCGTCTTTCTAACACTCTGCTCTTGCCTAATACACTGCATCCGCCATACCAGGAAATGCCAAAAAAAATAAAAAATACTATAAATACAATTACTTGAATAAAAATCGTGCATGCCAATCTAATGACGCAGCGATCTTTAATTAGTGATTTATTGTTTATCAATGACACATGAGCCCCGCTGCAGCATGACAAACGAGGTTTGGGGGATTAATACCCCATCACCCGAGGCAGCCACGTGGCAAGGCCAGGTATCGCGATCAACACTAAAATGGTGGCCAGAATAGGAAGCAAAAACGGCAACACCGCTTTAACTACTTGCCCGTAGCGTAGCCGCGTAATGCCCACCATTAGAAACAACACCGTGCCAAAGGGCGGTGTGATAACCCCCACTGAAAGCGTAATGACCATCACAATGCCGAAATGGACAGGGTCTAACCCCGCGCTTAGCGCAGCAGGCACCACAATGGGAGTGAAGATCAGGATGCTCTCGATGACCGACATGAAACAGCCGATAAGCAGGAAAAACAGCGCAAAGCAGAGCAGCAACGCAATCGTCGGCATATCGATGCTGGCCACCTGTCCCGCCAACGCTTGTGGAATACCCATGCGTACCAAAATCCAGCCGTAAAAACTGGATACCGCAATAATCAGCAGAATCACGGCGCTGAACATAAGGGTACGTTGGAAAGCATTAAACAAGTCGCGCAAGCTTAAGTCGCGATAGATCAGGCCGCCTAAAATAACCGCATAGAGCGAGGCAATGGCACCCGCTTCCGTTGGCGTAAAGAAGCCCCCCCAAATACCACCGACAATAATGGCGGGCATCATCAAGGGCAGAATAGCGCGCTTGCCGGTTCGAACGACCTCGCAGGCATCAAACGGTGTAGGCTTAGGCATCACTACTTTGCCTGTTGCCCCGAGCATTACCGTCATTCCCATCAGCAATAATGCCATCAAAATACCGGGCAGTAGCCCCGCCATAAACAGCCCGCCGATACTCACGTTGGCCAGCCAGCCATACACTACTAGCGCAATACTGGGCGGCAGAATCGGCCCAATCACGCTAGAGGCGGCGGTAATTCCAGTGGCGTAACCCAAATCATAGCCACGCTCTTTCATGGCTTTAATTTCAATGCTGCCAAGCCCCGCCGCGTCAGCCACGGCAGTACCCGACATGGTGGCAAAAATAGAGCTGGCCACTACGTTAGCGTGACCAAGACCGCCTTTGGTAAAGCCTACTAATGCCGTGGCGAAGTCAAAAATACGCGTGGTTGTTGAGCCAATATTCATAATATTGGCTGCCAAAATAAACAGCGGAATGGCCAACAGCGTAAAATTGTTGAGCGTTTGCACCATCCGCAGTGGCAGTAGCTCAACGGGCAACCCTCCGGTACCGGTGAATACCAAAGCAATAAATGAAGTAACACCGATGGCAACCACAACAGGCAGCCCGATAGCCATTAGAACCAGCAGGCCGCCAACAAAAATTAGTAATTCAGTCATGGTGCCGTCACCTCTTCTTCGCGGGGTGCTTCAAGCCAGAAAACCGGGCCGCGCAGCGTTTTCCAAAGGGCGATGACCGCCATGCTTGCGAAGCTAAAGAAGATACCGTAGTAGAGGTAGCTGAAACTAATACTTAACGAAACGGTTTTATTGTTGGCGCTCATATCCGACATAATCCACGCGCCCCATGCCGCGAGCAGAAAAAAGCCGCAAGAGATCAGCGAAGTAAGGCGATACTGTATATTTTTACCTAAGCTAGAAAGTTTGTGGCTGAACAGGTCAACCACTAAATGCTCACTGCGTACCCACGCAGAGATAGACCCAAAGCCAATGGCATAAATGGCCAGCAGTGACGCAACTTCTTCTGTCCAGGGCATCCCCAACCCAAGTAAGTCACGGGCTACCACTGCAGACACAATGAGCAGTAATATCGCGGCCATTAACGTCACCCCCACCCCATCGCAAAGACGGGTGGTGTAACGCAACACATAAAAAGCGATTCTATCCGGCCCGTTTCTGGGCGGCATAGCTGAATCCACGGGAACGCTCCTGAGGCTTAATAAGGCTTAAATAGGTATCTTTTAAAACTACAACGACGGCCTGATAGGCCGCCGTTGTTCATTTAGCACAAGCAATTACTGGCTTTCATTACCTAACGCATCTTCACGCACGCCATCAGCCATATCGGCCATGACACGATCAATCGCAGGCAACGCCGCTTCGCGGAAAGCTTCAATATCGGGTTCGATAATCGTCATGCCCTCTTCCTGTAGCGCCGTCAGGTAGTACTCATCAAGCTCACGCTCACGCTCCGAACCATGCTCCCTGGCGACATGGATGGCTTCCTCGATCAACGCTTGATCTTCCGCCTCTAGCCCATCCCACCAGCGTGAACTGGCTACCCAGTTCCAAGGGAACTGCACGTGACTGGTCATAATGATGTGATCCTGCACTTCCCACAGGCGGCGGGTATAGGGCGAGGAGAGCGAGTTTTCATGGCCATCGACTTGACCTGTTTGCATGGCCAAGTAAATTTCCGGCGCGGGAACGTTAACTACCTGAGCGCCGATCTCCTCCCACACCTCAAGCCACACGGGAAGCGATGGCAGGCGTAAACGGAAGCCGTCTAAGTCTTCAGGGCTATTGATCGCCTTGTTGGCAGTCATGTGGCGTGGGCCACGGTGTTGGGTGCCGAAATATTTAAGACCACCCTGATTTTCAGCCTGCTCAATCAATGCCTGGCCGGAAGGGCTTTCCATATAGGCATCGACTTCGTCCCAGGTTGAAAAAACAAACGGCACGGTAATAGCGTCATACTCTGGCGCATACTGCTGGCGCCAGTTGCCGCCAGTGATAGAAATCTGGGTTTGACCTAAGTTGAGCAGTTCCAGCACCGCGTTTTCACCGCCGAGTGAACCTGCTAGAAAAGGACGCACCTCAAAACGGCCTGGAGCCTGCTCTTCTAGGTATTCGGCAAAGCGCTCGACTGCTGCGCTTTCAGAGCCGCCTTCGCTCATGGTGTTGTTAACTTGAATTTCGATCGGGTTTGCCAAGGCAAAGGGGGCCGCCGTTAGCATACCCAGGGTGGCCAGCGTGGTAAGCAATGTTGTCCGCATAGGATGACTCTCTACGGTTGTCGTTATTGGATGTGGTTATGGTTATTAAGCGTGATACTTATCACAGCATTTTTGCTGTTTGATTGATCTTGAAACAAGCAGCCAAGCGGCTCAAATCGACGTTTATGAAGGCTGACTTCGTCAAATACGATGGCTAGAAACGCCGCTATAGCGCGCTAAACTACGCACCCTATTATCAGCATACGACCAAAGATGAATACCCACTGCACCCTTAGGCTATCTCAATGGCGCTTGTCTGCTGTTTTTAGCCGCGGCTTCAACCGCCATTTTCGCCAGGAGCTTTCATCATGCACGAAGTCGCACCCGTCGTGTTTATTACCGGCGCCACTTCTGGAATCGGCCTTGCTTGTGCCCACCGTTTTGCCCAAGCGGGCTGGTCACTGGTGTTAACAGGACGGCGTCAAACTCGCTTAGAGACGCTCTATAACTCACTGAAAAACAGCGTACCTGTGCACATCGCTCAATTGGATGTCAGTAACCCACAAGACGTTGCCAACGTGGTTGCGGCGTTGCCAGAACGCTTTCAGCACGTGCATACACTGATCAATAATGCAGGACTAGCGCTGGGTAAGGGGCCAGCACAAAACGCTGAGCTGGATGATTGGCACCGCATGATTGATACCAACGTAAAAGGGTTAGTGACTGTCACACGCCACCTATTGCCCAAGCTCATCGCCGCTGGCCCTGGCTCAACGGTCATTAACCTGGGTTCTATCGCCGCTCATACGCCTTACCCTGGTGGGCATGTGTATGGCGCCACCAAAGCCTTTGTAGAACAATTTAGCTATAACCTGCGCTGCGACGTTGGCCCCCAGGGCGTTAGAGTGACCGACCTCGCCCCGGGGATGACAGCGAGTGAATTTACGCTGGTTCGCATGAAAGGTGACCACCAGATAGCCGATAGCTACTACGCAGGAGCGGAACCACTTCAGCCTGAGGATATCGCCGACCAAGCGTTCCATGTAGCCTCACTTCCGCCGCATATCAATATCACGCGCTTAGAAGTGATACCGCTTTGTCAGCAGTGGTCGGCCCCCTCGATACTGCGGGATTAAGCGCCGATTTGATGAACTTTATAACGCTGAATGCTTTTCTGCGGTCAGCAGGTCCACCATGTGCCTTGCCGTGACAGGAAGCGTCGCGTAGCGGCGCACGCCAATCACAAGCTCCCGTTGGGCCCAGGCGTCGCTCAACGGGATGCTCTTAAGCTGCAGATCACCTAGCTCGCGGTAGATCGTTTGTTCTGGCAGCACGCCGACCCCCATGCCATGGTGAATCATGCGGCAAATAGCATCAAAGCTACGTACCTGAATGCGCATTCGCAGCGCTCTTCCCGATAGATTAGCCTGCTCAAGCAATAGCGCTTGCAGTGACGCATCTTGCTGCAAACCGATGAAGTCGAAAGCGAGCGCTTCATTGAAGGCAATACTGCTTCGCTCCGCTAACGGGTGTTTATCAGGCGTTACTAGCACTAAGCGATCACGCCGATACGGAATTATCTGTAAGTCTGGCGCAGCCACATGCCCAGCAAAAATACCAATATCGGTTAAGCCATCCCGTACAGCGGCAATAATTTCATTACTAACCCGCTCTTGCAGATCGATTTTGATTTCAGGGTAGTGACGAGAGAACGCGCTGAGATCTTGGGGAAGAAACGCGATGATCGCCGAGGTGTTGGAATGAATACGCACATGCCCACGCACGCCTTCACCATATTCGCTAAGTTCTGCCTGTAAGCGTTCAACATTGTCGAGTATGCGCCGCGCATGATGTAAAAACGCATGCCCTGCCGGGGTTAGCTCCACGCCACGGGGTTTACGGTAAAGTAGCGTTGCTCCGACCAAGCTTTCAAGATCGCTCATTCGCTTGCTAACGGCGGCAAGGGCTAGATGTTCGCGTTCGGCAGCCGCGGTCAAGCGGCCTTCGTCTGCAACAGAGATAAACAGCTTGAGCGTAAAAAAATCAAAGCGGCGCAACTCGGCAAACTCCTGAAAAGTAACCTGACTATGCTAGCGCATACCTTCGCCAGTCACGAAACCTTTGTTACCCATTGCCTAATTGTCGCGCCTAAGCGGCTCACGCATGCTGGTAGGCAACAATATTAACGACACGACCAGGAGAGCCTTAATGCATGCTCCCGAAGCGCGCCAGCTTCCCTTAGAAGGCCTGAAAGTCCTTGAACTTGGGCAGCTCATTGCAGGCCCATTTGCGACCAAGCTGTTGGGCGAATTTGGTGCCGATGTGATTAAAATTGAGCCACCTGGCACCGGCGACCCCCTTCGCAAATGGCGAATGCTTGAGGAAGGCACCTCGCTTTGGTGGCACGTACAGAGCCGTAACAAACGCTCGGTGGCGCTGGACTTGCGCAGTGAAGAGGGCCAAGCGCTGGTGCGCGAACTCGCTACCGAGGCTGATGTGGTGGTGGAAAACTTCCGCCCTGGCACATTAGATAACTGGGGGCTGGGCTGGCAAGCGCTCTCAAAACTCAACCCACGATTAATCATGGTGCATATTTCCGGCTACGGACAAACGGGGCCTTACCGCGACAAGCCCGGCTTTGGTGTGGTGGGTGAAGCCATGGGCGGGCTGCGTTATCTCACCGGTCAGCCGGGAGAGCCTTCCGTCAGGGTAGGTGTGAGCATTGGTGATTCGCTGTCCGCGCTATACGCTGTCATTGGCACCTTGCTGGCACTGCAAGAGCGCAACCGCAGCGGCCTGGGACAAGAGATCGACGTGGCGCTGTATGAGTCAGTATTTGCCATGATGGAGAGCCTACTGCCGGAATTCGATGCCAGCGGCCAGGTGCGCGAACCTAGCGGCAGCGCCCTCCCCGGCATTACGCCTTCTAACGCTTACCGCTGCCAAGGAGGCGATTACGTACTGATTGCCGGTAACGGCGACAGCATTTTCAAACGCTTGATGGGCGTGATTGGCCGTGATGATCTGGCCAACGACCCCGCGCTAGCCCACAACGATGGCCGCAGTCAGCAGGCTGAAATGATCGACGCAGCGATTCAAGCGTGGTCTGAAGAGCGCCCAAGAGAGGCGATTCTTAAAGCGCTGGATGAGGCGCGTGTGCCAGCAGGCTATCCGTACACCGCCGAAGATATTGCCTTTGACCCCCATTACTTGGCGCGGGAAATGATTCAAACCTTCACCCGCCCCAACGGCAAACCATTAAAAGTACCCGGTGTACTGCCCAAACTTAGCGCTACCCCAGGGCGGATCGGAGATGGCGGCCCGGCGCTTGGCCAGCATACCGATGACGTGCTGGATGAACTGGGTATTGACCAGGAAACCCGCGCCAAACTGCGTCAAGCGGGCATTATTTAAGGAGAGCGCTATGCACAAGTCCACGAGTCAACCCATGCCCTGTCCGACAAGAATAGAAATTAATGAAGTCGCCCCGCGTGACGGCCTGCAGATTGAAGCGCGCTTTGTCCCCACAGACGATAAGATCCGCTGGATCGACGCACTCTCCACCACCGGCCTGCGGCGCATCGAGGCCACCTCGTTTACGTCACCCAAAGCGATTCCTAACCTGCGCGATGCTGCGGATGTTGTCACTGGTATTCAGCGCCGGGCAGGCGTCGATATCAGCGTCTTAGTGCCTAACCTTAAGGGCACAGAGCGTGCGCTTGCCTGCCAGGTGGATGAAATTAATTTGGTGATGTCGGCAAGCGATAGCCATGGCCTGGCAAACCTTCGCATGACGCCAGAGCAGTCGCTTGAGCAAAGCCGCCCCAGGCGGTTTCAGGCAACACCAGCTGCTCGCTGTTGTACCAAATGCTACCGGCTTTTAGCTGGCGACCAATGCGCTTTGCCCGCTCAGGATCACCGCTAATCACCGTCGCAGCTAATCCATAAGCGCTATCGTTGGCGAGTTTAATCGCCTCTTCTTCTCTGGTAACGCTGCGTGCGCAGAGCACTGGGCCGAAAATCTCCTCTTGCCACAAGCGGCTTTCCAGCGGCACATCACGGTAAAGCGTCGGCGCTAAAAAGTAGCCCTGCGTGGGTAACGTGCGATGGGTAATATCGCGCACTGCCGTTAGGCCTTCTTGCGCTGCTAAGTCTAAATAGCGTTGTACCGCATCGCGCTGCTTAGCGCTGGTCAACGGCCCTAAGTCGGTACCTTCGGCGAGTGGGTCGCCCAGGGTTAGCGCATCCATCCGCTCAGCTAGGGCGGTATAGAGTGCTTCAGCTACGTTTTCATGTACCAGTAAACGCGAAGTCGCTGAACAGATTTGCCCGGCATTAAAGTAGATACCCGCCATTACCCAGTCGGCGGCTTGGGCTGGGTCGGCGTCTTCCATTACCAGAATCGGCGATTTTCCACCTAGCTCTAGGGAGACACTGGCAGTGCGAACGGCAGCAGCTTGCATAACGGCTTCGCCGACTCGGTTACTGCCCGTAAAAGAGATTTTATCCACACCTGGGTGATTGGTTAGCGGTGCGCCAATGCCCTCGCCATCGCCGTTAAGCAGGTTCAGCACACCGGCTGGCAGACCAATTTCCAGGGCAATTTCTGCCAGTACCAACTCGGGGAGCGGCGTTACCTCTGACGGCTTGAGCACTGCGGTACAACCGGCTGCCAACGCGGGCGCCAGCTTCCAGGCGCTTGTCACCAGCGGGAAGTTCCAGGGAGCAATCAACCCCACGACGCCCACAGGGTCATGATACGTACGCGCCTCAACGCCTTCCATTTCCACACTGACCAGTTCGCCCTGGCGAGCATCTAACACCCTGGCCTGCTTGGCGTAATAGCGATAACAGGCAATCGCGTCGTCCAGGTCAATGCCTGCTTCTGCAAGCGGTTTACCGTTATTAGTGGCTGACAGAGTGATTAGCGCTTCTCGGCGGGTCTCCAACGCATCGGCAAAGCTATCTAGGTACTTTGCTCGCGCAGCGCCACCCAGCGCTTGCCAAGCAGGTTGTGCTTGCTGAGCGGCTTTAACGGCAGCGTCGACATCTGCCGCGTCCCCCGCCGTGACCTGGGCAATACGCGCTTCGCGATAAGGATTCATCACATCGAGCATGCGCGTGCCTGCTGAGGCAACCCATTGGTTGTTGATGAACTGCTGATTGATAACTTGCTGGTTGAGTAACGGCATCTACGTATCCTGGTCGGAAATTCGGCACGCACGCTGCCAAGCAGCCGCGTCTATTTCAATGAGTAACGGGCCACTTGAAACACGCTTAGCGAGTGAGTTTGCAAGCTCCTCAGGGCTTTCTACCCGCACGCTTGGGCAACCAAACCCTTCGGCCAAAGTAAGAAAGTTGGGGGCTTGAATATCCACGCCCAAACGAGCCACACCGTTGGCATCCATATAGCGGCGAATTTCTTCGTAGCCTGCGTTGTGCCACAGCACAATTACCACCGGCAGGCGTTCCTCCACCGCGGTAGCAAGCTCAGCAAGGGTGAACATCACCCCGCCATCACCGACAAGCGCCACCACAGGTAGATCAGCGCGAGCTAACTGCGCACCTAGCGCTGCTGGCAGCCCATAACCCAAGGTGCCGTAGCCGGTAGAGGCATTGAAATAACGCCTTGGCGCTGGCTGGCTGACTAGGTGGTTGCCCGCATACACCGGTGCAGTGGAGTCACCCACCAAAATCGCCTCCGGCAGATGGTCAGCCAGGGTCTTATAAAGCGGCACGAAGTCGCTAAAAGCCGGATCATTAACCAGGTTAAGTGCACTCAACGTAGTGGCTGTTCGTTCAATACCGCGTTCAACACCGTGGCGCTGCAAAGGTTCGGGGAAATGAGCGAGTAGAAGCGCTAGGCTACGTCCGGCATCGCCCACTAAACCAAGCGTTGTATGCTGATTACGCACCAGTTGTTCAGGGTCGAGGTCAATTCGAATCAGTTTTCCATGGAGGTGAAAGCCACCATCAAACACGACATCGTAGTCGGTCTCGCCAAGCTCGGTACCCACCGCCAAAATCACATCGGCGTTGGCCGCTAGTTCGCGCACCGCAGGCAGCGCGGCATTCGCGCCCAAATCCAGCGGATGGTCGCGACCCAGCAGCCCTTTGGCATTGATAGTCGTCACCGCAGGGGCATCAAGCCTCTCTACCAATGCCCGGGCTGCCTCTGGCGCTGCCACACAACCACCACCTAGCAGCAGCAAGGGTTGTTTCGCGGCCTTTAACAAACGGGCAGCTTCGGCAAGCCCTTCTGGGTCAGGCGCTGCTCGGTAAAGCGTTGGCGCTTGCCAACTGTCCGGTACCTTCACCGGCGCATTGAACAGATCAATCGGAATTTCAATATGCACCGGGCCTGGGCGCGCACCATTGAAGATCGCAAAGGCGCGGGCCAGCACGTCAGGTAGCGTATTGGCATCCAATAGCGTGTGGCTAAACCGCGCCACGCCACTGATCATCTGCTGCTGGCTGGGCAGCTCGTGCAGCCGACCTTGGCCTAGCCCCAGCGTATCCCGGCGGTTAACACTGGAGATCACCAGCATGGGGATAGAGTCTGCTAAGGCTTGGCCCATCGCAGTAGCAATATTGGTCATTCCCGGGCCAGTGATAATCAGACATACCCCAGGCTGACCGCTGGCGCGGGCATAGCCGTCGGCCATAAACCCTGCGCCCTGCTCATGGCGCGGGGTTACGTGGCGCACATCGCTACCTTCAAGCCCTCGGTACAGCTCCACCGTATGCACGCCCGGAATACCGAACAGAGTACGAACGCCATAGGTTTCACGTAGCAGGTGGATCAACAGCTCGGCACAGGTCATGGTTGAGTGATTGCGCATTGCGTCAGCGTTCATGACAGGCCCTCTCAGAAGAAAAATGTATGGGCCATAAAGGCGATGATGGGCAGCGTAATGGCCGTGCGCAGTAAGAAAACGGCGGCTAGCTCCCAGAGCTTAATAGGGATTTTTGATTTAAGTAGTAACGCGCCAATTTCCGACATATACACCAGCTGTGTCATGGACAAGCAAGCGATCACAAAACGGGTCAGCTCGCTTTCAATATTCGTCGCCAGCACTGCTGGTAAGAACATATCGGCAAACCCGACCAACGTCGCTGGAGCAGCCGCTTGTGCTTCAGGGATACGCAGCAACTCAAGCACCGGCACCATGGGGTAAGAGAGCCAGGTAAACAGTGGAGTAAACTCGGCTAAAATCAGCGCGACGGTGCCGATGGCAAATACCAAAGGCAGCAGTGTCAAAAAGATATCAATCACGTTGAGTAGTGCTAAACGCACCAACTCTTTTGGCCCTGGCGCATCCGCTGCCCGGCGAGTTGCCTGGAGCAAGCTGTAACGAAACAACCCTACATTTTCGGTGCGCTTCTCGCTTAACTGGCAGCCAACAGGCTCGTAGTAGTCGTTAGATTTGAGCGATAGAGGGGGAATCCGCGCCACGATGATGGCAGCAATCAGCCCTGACACGACTACCGTAAAGTAGAACTGTACGAAGAGATGATTGATATCAACAAAGTTAGTAACCAGTAAACTAAACGCGATGGAAGCCACTGAAAAGTTAGTCGCAATGACCGATGCCTCACGAGCATTGTAATAACCCTGCTCATACTGTTGGGCGGTGATCAATACCCCCACGGTGCCTGACCCCATCCAAGAAGCCGTTGCATCGATAGCACTGCGCCCAGGAAGATTGAAAATCACCCGAAACGGCTTACGCACCATGGTGCCGATAAATTCCATAAAGCCAAATTCGACCAAAAACGGGAGCAGAATCGCCGCAAAGAAGAAGAACGTCAGTAGCACCGGCGCCAAATCATTGAGCATTACGCCGCCAGTAAACGGTGCCGTCACAAATTCTGGGCCGACTTGAAAAAAGGTCATGACGACAAAGATGCCACCTAAGATGCGCATCACTACCCAAATAGTGTCTACGTCAAACATCTCTTGAAAGTGACCACGTTGCGCCCAGTTAGGCTTTGCCACTTTAACGTAAAGCGTTATCACTACGGACAGACATAGGACTAGCATGGCAATGGCAGGTAGTGCAGAGCCAAGCAGCGACTGCAACCCATCGGCCATTAGGCCCATGCCAATATTAATCGTTCCTCCCACTTGAAAAGGCACCAAAAACAAGAGGACGCCAATTAAGGAGGGAATCAAAAACTTCAGCAAATGAGCACGCTGAATTGGAGCCGACGGCTCGGCGTCATCCAATTTTACTTGAGAGAAAGACATACGGTTCACCTATTGGAAGTGATTATTGGAGGTGGGCTGGTGGCTTCCTGGCAGGCAATAAGCAGCCTGCCATTTCTCTGACCATTAGCGCTTTGTCAGGTAAGCGCTTTTTATTTATGAGCTATTTCAGGACAGCTTAATCACTGTGTTTCACGCCCGGCAGCACGCAGAGCATTTCGTACAGCAGTGTGGCGCCCATCAATGCGGTATTACCGCTGGGGTCATAAGGAGGCGACACTTCCACTAGATCACAGCCGACGATGTTCAAGCCTGCCGCACCGCGCACAATTTCCAGCCCTTGCGCTGAGGTCAGTCCGCCCATCTCTACCGTTCCCGTTCCTGGCGCAACGGAAGGATCCAAGCCATCGATATCGAAGCTGATATAGACAGGCACATCGCCCATCTGCTCGCGCACTTCTTCCATCAAGGGAGCAAGCGAGCGATGCCAGCACTCTTCAGCGGGAACAACGCGGAAACCCTGGCTTCGGCACCAATCAAAATCTTCGGCTGCGTAACCGGTACCACGAAGGCCAATTTGCACCACTTTGCCGTGGGCTAACAGGCCTTCTTCCTGAGCACGGCGAAACGGCGTGCCATGAGCAATTGGCTCACCGAACATGTGCTCGTTCACATCGGCATGGGCATCGATATGGATCAGCCCCACTGGCCCATGCTTTTTGGCAATGGCACGTAAAATGGGCAGTGTCAGGGTGTGTTCGCCACCCAACGTTAGCGGAATGCAGTTGTGTTTAAGCACGTCATCATAAAAGGCCGTGATGATGTCGACGCTTTTGGGCAGGTGAAACGTGTTGATGGGCACGTCACCGATATCGGCCACTTGTAAACTTTCAAACGGGGCGGCGCGGGTCGCCATGTTATAGGGTCGCAGCATGCGAGATTCATCACGAATCTGGCGTGGGCCAAGACGCGTACCAGGCCGGTTAGACGTACCAATATCCATTGGAATACCGATAAAAGCAGCATCTAAGCCAGCAGCACTTTCCTGAGTGGGTAAACGCATCATAGTGGCTGGCCCACCAAAGCGCGGCATACTATTGCCCCCAAGCGGCTGGTTAAAATCAGACATACAGATCTCCTTGGCGTTGTTCATGTTGTAGCTCGGAATAACAACTACATTGCACAGAACATGCCAAGTCTCTAAACGCCCTAATAATAGGGCTTTCAGCCATTATTGATGCAGTAATGAATCAAAATCACGTACACTTAAGTCATCTATGCATCATTGATGCAAAAATGAATTACAGGTTACTCAAGAGACAATCGCTGTGAGTGAAATCGATAAGTGCGTGCTAAAAACCATTGTAGAAACCGCCAACGATCACTTCTTCATCGTCAGCGGAGAGGGTCGAGTGCTTGATATCAGCCCCGGCGCTGAGGCTGTTTATGGCGCGCCCCGGGAAGAATTGCTAGGTAGTAGCGTTTACCAGCTTCAGCAAGCAGGCATTTTGAAGCCATCCATCACCTTAGAAGTGATGCGCACCCACCAGCCGGCCCAACTTATGCAGGTAACAGGCACCGGGCGCCGTGTGATAGCTCAAGCCTACCCTGTCTTTGTGAATGGGAAGTTAGAGCGTGTTATCAGCCGCTCCAGAGACTTAACCGACTTACAGCTCCTACAAGACGAATATGCGCTACTCCAGAAACGCTTTAGTGAGCACTTAAAACGTAGCCAAGCAGCCCACGGTGCCGAGGAACAAGCGCTGGACGACGCGCTGGATAACTTGCAGGCGCGAAGCCACGTTATGCGTGAAGTCGCCTTGCTTCTCAAACGGGTCGCCCCCTCGGACGCTAATGTATTGATGCTGGGAGAGTCGGGCGTGGGAAAAACCGCGTTTGCCAAACAGTTGCACCGTTGGAGCCAACGCCATAACCATCCCTTTATTGAGGTTAACTGTGCGGCCATTCCCGAAAACTTATTTGAGTCTGAGATGTTTGGCTATCAGCCCGGCGCGTTCAGCGGCGCGGCTCGCCAAGGAAAAGCAGGCTTACTAGAGCAAGCGGAAGGTGGCACGCTGTTTCTCGATGAAATCGGTGAGCTTCCCTTATTAATGCAAACCAAACTATTAAAAGTTATCCAGGACGGAAGCCTTACCCGGTTAGGCGATACACGACCGCGCAAAGTGGACTTTCGCTTAGTTGTCGCCACAAATCAGAATCTAGCTAAACAAGTAGAAGCGGGCCTATTTCGCCTGGATCTTTACTACCGTCTCAACGTCATACCGGTCACACTTCCCCCTTTGCGCGACCGCCGAGAAGATATTCCTGATCTCGTGGAAGCCTGTTTGAAGCGCCTTAACCAACGCTATGGGCGGCAAAAAATCCTGGGCAATCCAGTATGGTCAACGTTAATGGGAAGCGACTGGCCAGGTAACGTCCGCGAGCTTGAAAACTGGTTGGAAAGAGCTTGGCTATCCAGCCCAACGGATCAAATTGAAGCACCTAGCCTTCCTACGCAGCAGCCCCCTGCTAATCTGCCGCAAACGTCAATCTCTTCGCCAATAGCCGCCTTAGCCCCCGAAGAAACCCTAAAGCAGTACCTCGCCAGACTAGAGCGCGAGACACTGGAAGCGTTGAGCAAAACGCTTCCCAGCACGTACGCCATCGCTGAACGGCTGGGGATTAGCCAATCCAGCGTGGTGCGCAGGCTTCAGCGTTACGGCATCAAAGTCACCAAGTGAATTTTCCGCTTGACACAACGGCTGTCATCAACCATCCATGTAAGTGTCATACAACGGCAACACCTTCAACACAAGCTGAACCAATAACAACCAACAGCCGGTGATGTGTGTGCTATGTCAAACCAATCGCGTATTCGCTTGGAACGCGTCACTAAACGTTGGGACGCGACTACTGCCGTCGATGACATCTCTTTCGACGTCACGCCTGGGCAATTTGTCATTCTGCTCGGCCCTTCAGGCTGTGGTAAATCCACCACGCTGCGCATGATCGCGGGCCTGGAAGAGGCCAGCGACGGGCGTATTCATATCGGCGAGCGCGACGTTACCCGCCTGCCGCCCGGCGACCGTGGGCTGAGCATGGTGTTTCAGTCCTACGCGCTGTTTCCGCATTTGAGCGTTGCCGACAACATCGTTTTTGGCCTGCGCAGCCGCAAGGTACCCAAAGATGAGCAGCGCCAGCGACTGGCTAAGGTCGCCGAACTGGTTGATTTAACCGATTACCTAGACCGCAAACCTGCGCAACTTTCCGGCGGCCAACGCCAACGGGTTGCCTTGGCGCGCTCGATTATTTCCGAACACCCGATCTGCCTGATGGATGAACCGCTATCCAACCTGGACGCTCGGCTGCGCAGCGACATGCGTAGGGAAATCAAAGCACTACAAAGTCGCCTGACTATGACGGTGATTTACGTCACCCACGACCAAGTGGAAGCGATGAGCATGGGCGATCGTGTGATTCTGATGCAGCACGGCAAAATCGTCCAGGACGGCACCCCCGACGAGCTTTATAACCGCCCCGCTAGCGCTTTTGCCGCCAGTTTTATTGGCAGCCCCGCCATGAACCTGCTGCCACTAGTAGCCGGCAAAGATGGTGCCGTTATCGAAGGCGAACCAAGTACCCCCGTAGCCCCCTTGGACGCCGCTGGCGGACATTTGGGCATCCGCCCGGAAGATATCGAACTGCGCATCGCACCAGGTTCCGGCGTGCCCGCTAACGTATTAAGTGAAGAGTATCTGGGAGCGGACACCATTGCTTATGTGGCAGTGGGGGCGCACACCCTACGCGTGCGGCTTAGCGGCAAGCAGGCACTGACAGGTCAGCCATGCAGCCTCTACTGGACGTCACAGAATACACACCTTTTCGATGCTGAAGGCCTGCGGCGGGATGACCTAACGACGCTCCCCTTACCCAGCTCATCTCGAAGCGTTCCTCGCCCACCGGCGGTGGGCTCTTTCCAACACTGACAGCAGTATTGACACTTGCGGAGTCTCTTATGCGTTTGCGTACCCCTTTTGCAATGACCGCCCTGGCAGCGGGCTTGTTAAGCGCCGCCCAGGTAAGCGCGGATAGCGTCGATCTGACCATGTACTACCCGGTCGCAGTGGGCGGTGCACTCACCGACGTCGTTGATACTCTGGTGGAAGAGTTTGAAAGCGAATACCCCGATATCAATGTGGAAGCGATCTACGCCGGTAACTACGACGACACCCGCGTGCGCGCCATGTCGGCGATGGAAGCGGGCGAAACGCCGCAGCTGTCGGTCATGTTCTCCATCGATCTTTACGAGCTGATTGAGCAGAACGCCATCGTCGCCTTTGATGACTTGGTCGAAACCGATGAAGAGCGCGAATGGCTCGATGGCTTCTACCCAGGGCTGATGGAAAATGGCCAACTGGATGGCAAAACCTACGGCATCCCCTTCCAGCGCTCCACCATCGTACTGTTCTGGAACAAAGACGCTTTTGAAGCCGCTGGCCTAGACCCCGAAACGCCCCCAGAAAACTGGCAAGAGATGGCCGAGATGGCCGCTACCGTGCGCGAAGCCTCCAACGGCGAGCAGTGGGGCGTGATGGTGCCATCGACTGGCTACCCCTATTGGATGTTCCAGGCCTTTGCTTTTCAGAACGGCCACCGGCTAATGAGCGAAGATGGCACCGAGGTCTACTTCGACGACCCCGCAGCGGTTGAAGCGCTGGAGTACTGGGTATCGTTAGCCACCGAGCACAATGCCATGCCTGACGGCACCATTGAGTGGGGCACCCTGCGCCAGAACTTCCTTGAAGAGTCCACGGCAATGATGTGGCACACCACGGGCAACCTGACCGCGGTACGCAGCGAAGCCAATTTTGATTTTGGCGTCGCTATGCTGCCGATGAAAACCCAGCGTGGCAGCCCCACCGGTGGCGGTAACTTCTACATTTTTGAAGATACGACAGAAGAAGAGCAGCGCGCAGCGATGACCTTTATTCGCTGGATGACCGCTCCCGAGCGCGCCGCTGCTTGGTCGATTGAAACCGGCTATATGGGCGTTAGCCCCGCTGCCTACGAAACCGACGCGCTGCAAGGCTATGTGGAAGAGTTCCCACCTGCCGCGGTTGCCCGCAACCAGCTTGAGCATGGCACGGCAGAGCTTTCCACTTATCAGGGTGGCCGCATTCGCCGCGCACTGGATAACGCCGTGCAAGCAGCGCTGACCGGCCAAATGACAGCGCAAGAAGCGCTTAGCCAAGCGCAGCAAGAGGCCGATAGCGTGTTACGCCGCTACGCCCGCTAATCGTTAGCCATTTTACTATTCGCCGGGGCGCGCCCCGGCTTTTTCAACGTGCGGTACGTCACTATGTCATTCACCAACCACCGCAAAATGCAGCTCTACGGCGCGCTTCTGCTACTGCCAGCTGCGCTACTGCTAACGACGTTTGCTTATTTACCGACCGTAACAACGGTCATTAACAGCCTGTTTTTACCCGGCTTTCGCGGTGCACCCACTGAATTCGTCGGCCTTGAAAATTATCAGGTGTTGTTCGATGACCCGACGTTTTGGAAAGTAGCGCGTAACAACTTAATCTACGCCATCGGTACGATTCCTACGTCTATCGCGCTGGCTTTGGGTATGGCGCTATTCGTCAATGGCAAGCTTCGCGGGCGGGGCTTTGTGCGTATGGCCTACTTTACGCCGACGATTCTCCCCATGATCGCCGCAGCCAATATCTGGATGTTTTTCTACGCGCCGCAGATCGGCCTATTCAATAAATTGCTCGGTATGCTGGGCTTATCCGGAGTGAACTGGCTGGGCGATCCAAGCCTTGCTTTCAGCTCGGTGATCGTGATGTCGGTGTGGAAAGAAGCCGGCTTTTTTATGATCTTCTACTTGGCGGCGCTACAGAGCATGCCACCCGAGTTAAAAGAGGCCGCTGATTTAGAGGGCACTAGCCGCTGGAGCTTTTTCTGGCGGGTGACATTTCCGCTACTCATGCCCACCACGCTGTTTGTGCTCATCAATGCGCTGATTAACTCGGTGCGGGTCGTGGATCACCTATTTATCTTGACCAAGGGCGGGCCCAATAACGCCACCAACCTGCTGCTCTACTACGTTTACGAGAATGCGTTCTCGTTCTTTGATCGCACCACGGCAGCCACCATTACGGTGGTGATTCTGCTGGTGCTCGCGGTAGTGGCCACGCTTAAGTTCACGATTTTAGATCGCAGGACGCACTATCAATGAATACGACCACTGCCTATGCGCCCCGCTCCCGATTCTTCTCAATTCCAGCGCTGGAAACCGTGGCCGCGTGGCTACTGGCGATTATTTGGATTTTTCCGCTGCTGTATGCCTTTTGGGCCGCTTTCCACCCCAGCGAGTTTATGGTCAACTTTGCGCTCTTCGCCCCGCTGACGCTGGAGAACTTCACTAACGCCTGGTCTCAAGCGCCTTTTGCGCGCTACTACCTGAACACCTTTGCACTGGTGACAGGGGTGGTGATTGGTCAGTTTGTAGTCTGTACCCTGGCGGCGTTTGCCTTTGCGCGCTTTCCGATTCCCGGCAAGAACGTTCTGTTTATGCTGGTGCTAATTCAGCTCTTTGTATTCCCAGAAGTGTTAATTGTCGAGAACTACCGCATCGCCAGTGAGCTGGGGCTAATCAACACCATCACCGGAATTGGCTTACCTTACGTAGCCAGCGCCCTGGGTATATTTCTGCTCCGCCAAACCTTTAAAACCATTCCA
This sequence comes from Halomonas sp. 3A7M, assembly GCF_014897875.1. Classification (NCBI taxonomy): domain Bacteria; kingdom Pseudomonadati; phylum Pseudomonadota; class Gammaproteobacteria; order Oceanospirillales; family Halomonadaceae; genus Halomonas; species Halomonas sp. 3A7M. Next base: position 94,445 of record NZ_JABUZD010000066.1, on the reverse strand, counting down.
AGGGAGCTGGAAGACGCCGCCCGCATCGAAGGCTGCAACTGGCTGGAAATTTTGTGGAAGGTGTACGTACCGCTAGCCAAGCCCACTTACCTTGCTTACGGGCTGGTCTCGATTAGCCACCACTGGAATAACTTTATCTGGCCATTAGTGGTGACCAACTCGGTAGAGAGCCGCCCGCTAACGGTAGGGTTAGGGGTATTTTCCGCGCCCGAAACTGGGGTTAACTGGGCGACCGTTAGCGCTGCGACGCTGTTAAGCATCGCCCCGCTGCTAGTCGCTTTCCTGCTCTTTCAGCGTCAGTTTGTCCAGTCGTTTTTACGGGCAGGAATTCGCTAATCGAAGACCTAATGACACTCTAGTGATGATTAACAACGCTTTGCTTTTAGCTCACTCCCACCACACGCTAAATCGCTGTTCACTATCATCAAGCAAGATGGGCTCACCTATTATGGGCGTCAAATGGATGTAGGCCCAGCGTGGGTCGTACTGACCGACTAAGTCAACCCCATCAAAGCGCTAGCCAGCCTCGGCAAAGTGAGGACCATAGCCACTGTCTCCACCGAAGGAATATCGCCATCCGGGCGCAGCCCCTCACTACTGGAACGAAAATTCTCAATGAGAACGCAAGCTGCCTCGACGTGGCGTTTACTTCAGATGTTCGTCAAAGAACTCTGCCAGCCGATCAAACGGTATCTTATCCATTTGATCATACAGATCAGTATGGCTTGCATCCTCAATGATCAGAAGCTCCTTGGGCGCCGCGGCAGCTGCATAGGCGGTTTCACTGAAGTAGCGCGAGTGCGCGTTTTCGCCATGAATCAACAGAAGGGGGCGAGGCGAAATTTCATGAATATAGGTCAGCAGCGGCATGTTCATGAACGACAGCGGTGTGGTCTGCGTCCAGGCATTGCCCGAGTTAACTGCACGTACGTGGTACCCACGCGGTGTCATGTAGTAGTCATGGTAGTCGACAAGAAATTGAGCCTCACCACCCTGTAATTCATTGTAAGGCGGTTGATAAGCGGGCCTCCCGTTTTCCGCATCTAACCAACGCTGCCGACTCAACTGCTCCAGTGTTTGCGCCCGCTCCTCGGAAGTCATGCTGTCGTTGTAGCCCCTAGACATGACCCGCGTCATGTCATACATAGTGCTAGCCGCGACAGCCTTAACACGCTTATCCACAGCGACAGCATTCAATGCCATCCCCCCCCAACCGCAAATACCTATGACCCCAATACATTCTTGATCAACGTAGGGCTGCAAACCAATAAAGTCTACTGCGGCACTAAAGTCTTCAGTATTGATGTCAGGCGAGGCAATGTTGCGTGGCTCTCCGCCACTTTCGCCGGTATAAGATGGATCGAAAGCCAGCGTAACGAAACCGCGCTCAGCCAATGTTTGCGCATATAGACCGGAGGACTGCTCTTTCACTGCGCCGAACGGGCCACCGATAACAATAGCCGCCAATTGTTCATTAATACGACTTTTCGGTAGGTATAGGTCAGCAACCAGGGTAATGCCATAACGATTCTTGAACGTTACCTTCTCATGATCAACCTGATTGCTTTGCGGAAAAGTCTTGTCCCATTCTTGCGTCATCAATAGGGGCTCCTCGCCTGTGGCAGCCAAGGCGGACTGTGCGCCAAAAAATACTGCTGTACCGGCCAGCAAGGATCCTTCTATGAAGCCCCTGCGCGATGTAATGAACTGGTTACTATCTAATGATTTCGGGGTAGATTCGTTCATGGGTTTCTCCATTACTGGTTGGAGGCTGAGGAAGCCAGGTCAACACCCTGGATATCACTGCGGACACCACGATGCATCTATGGGCCGAGTGTCTCAGTTCCTGGTGAGTGCGAGGTGCGAACCTATCGGCCAGTGAGGCACTAGAGCGGAAGGCTTAATCAAGATCGTGGTCTTCATGGATTCGCAATCTAGTTCATGGAAAAATCGATTCGCACACTATCTCTTCCTAGAGCCTGGATCAGGCCGTCAGTGTCATCTACGCGACCAAGATGCGTGTAGGAGTAAGTCGAATCGAACGTCAAATAGAAGACAACCAGCGTCTTCGTTCCATATAACATGAGATCGCCGTTGTGGATCGTGCCGGGGCGGCTTGCGTTCGTCGGCAGTGCTTGAGGCAGATCTGCGTATTTCTCGTTGCCATGTAGGTCGCCCATATCCATCGAGATCGGCAGCAGCGCAGCAAACGCATGAGCTGCTTCAGTGCCGGCCAGCGTGATGGAGAAACGGCGTTCGCCGACGGTCATCCACATGCGAGATTCCTCCGGTTGTACAGTGGCTGTTGCGGCGGCAGTGGACGGTTCTGACGTCGCGGAATGAGCCGCGTTGCCTCCACCAAGCGCAAACGCAAACAGGGCGAGTCCCCAATAAGTCCGCAGGCCATGCACTCGGCGATTTTTGATGGCCGGGTGACGGCAACTGCTTTGATTGGCTCTAAGGCTCGTGGTCATGGGTTTCTCCTGGCGTGACGTCCGGCTCATACCGCTTACCGGACTTGCGATCTTGAGGTCATAAAGGCGAGGAAAGCCGCGAACAACAACACGGCAGAACTTGCCACAAAGGTGCTCCGGTAGCCTGCCGAATCGAACAGTAGACCGCCTACGGTTGATCCCAGCGCGATGGATAACTGAATTACCGCTACCATCAACCCACCGCCGACTTCGGCATTTTCTGGCACGGATTTAGCGAGCCATGCCCACCAACCCACGGGCGCTGCCGTAGACACTAATCCCCAGAATCCCAGCAGAACAAAGGCCACGGCGACCGAGCTACCGAAGGCGACTAACGCCAACGCGGTGGCCGCCATTAACAGCGGAATAACAACCAATATCCGGTACAACCCTTTTTTAATAAATCCACCGATCAGCATGGTACCGACCAACCCGGCAATCCCCAGTACCAACAGGATCAGCGAAAGCATCGGCACATCAACACCGGTGACGGTTTCAAGAAAGGGACGAACATAAGTGAACAGTGCGAACTGCCCCATAAAGAAAATGCCCACCGCCATCATCCCTAAAAACACTAGGGGATCCTTCAACAGCGTGAATACGTTGCCAGCACCGTTCGCCTGTGGAGTCGCTTTCATGGAGGGCAAACTGATCCATTGCCAAACCATGGCAACAAACGCCACTGGCACTAGGAAAAAGAACGTCCCACGCCAACCAATCATTCCGCCCAAATAGCTGCCTAACGGAGCAGCGACCACCACCGCGAGCGCATTGCCCCCGTTAAAAATCGCCAATGCTTTGGGAACACTATCAGCAGGCACTAATCGCATGGCGACTGCCGCAGACATCGACCAGAAGCCACCCACAACAACACCAATCAGTGCCCGCCCCACCATGTACATCGTGTAGTTAGTCGCCAACCCAACGATTAGCCCAGAGACACTCATCAGTGCCGTTAAAATAAGCAGCAAGTTTTTTCGGTCGATTCCGCCTGCGAGTTTTGAAATCGATAGGCTGGTTAAGACCGCAAAGGCTCCCGAGATAGCAATGCCGTAGCCTGCCAGCCCTTCCGTGACGCGTAGGTCGTTAGCAATGGGAGTTAGCAAACTAACCGGCATAAATTCCGAGGCGATCAACGCAAAGACACAGAGCGTCATCGCAAAAACACCGCTCCAATAAGCAGGCTGCGATTTATTTTCCTGCTGAGTAACGCGATTGGTAGGTGCGGTGTCAGAAGCTAGTGTGCTCAAAACGTCTTCCCTCAAGCAGTGAATGGTTAAGGTGAATGTCGAATAACCTTCTTTTACTGAACACATATTGACATCAGCCTTCCATTTTGATTAGTGGGGATAATGTTTATGAACCTGTGAGTAAAATTCAGCAATGGCAAATTCGAGAATCGATGACCTACAGGCTTTTCTCGCCGTGGCACGAGACCAAAGCTTTACCAAAGCAGCTGCCAAGCTGGGAGTGACGCCATCAGCCTTAAGTCATCGTATGAAATCCCTAGAGCAGCGCCTTGGGCTGCGATTACTGGCCCGCACTACAAGAAATGTCGCACCAACGGAAGCGGGTGAGCGGCTGATACAGTCGCTTACACCTCTTTTTGATCAGATTGCAATGGAAGTAGAGGCGTTAGGAGAGTTGCGTGACAAACCAGCAGGAACCATCCGCATATCGTGTACCGATGATCAGATTGCGCTTTGCTTGAGGCCAAAAATGGCCGAGTTTCTGGAAAATTATCCTGACGTCACCATTGAGCTCTATGTGGATTACGGGTTTACCAACGTGGTGACAGAGCGATTTGATGCCGGTATACGCCTTGGCGAAGCGATTAGCCAAGATATGATTGCGATTCCGCTCAGCCCTGAAATGCGCTTGGTGGTAGTGGGTTCAACGGAATATTTTAATCAACATCCCGAACCTCAAACACCTTATGAGCTGACCCAGCACGCCTGTGTGGATATTCGCCACAGGCCCGATGGAGCAATCTATGCCTGGGAGTTTGAAAAGGAAGGTAAGGAGTTCACCGTCAAGGGCCAGGGACAGCTCGTCTTCAACAGTATCGTTCATGTACTTAATGCGGCTTTGGATGGGATCGGTCTAGCTTACGTACCAGAGGCTTTAGCCGCTCCTTACCTTGCAAATGGTCGGCTCAAAAAGGTATTGACCGACTGGTCGCCCTATTTTTCTGGCTTTCACCTGTACTACCCGAACCGTCGACAGTCTTCGCCTGCCTTCTCGGCATTTGTCGATACATTTCGCCATAAAGAGTAGCAACCTCGCTGGATTGCTTTGAGTCACCATGAGGCTGGACATATTCTCAGCGTCGGCATTCGCGAAACAAACTCCCTTGAATTTTCGTGCGACAATTCTCCCTCAAGCACGAGACAAGGAGAGCATTAATGCACGGCGCCCCCCATCCAGCAGCCCTCAAGGTACTGCAGGAAGTATTTGGCTACGATAGCTTTCGCGGCCCGCAGCAGGCCATCATTGAGCATGTAATTGCTGGGGGCGATGCGCTGGTGCTGATGCCCACCGGCGGTGGCAAGTCGCTGTGCTATCAGATCCCTGCCCTGCTGCGCGAAGGCACTGCGATTGTGGTCTCGCCGCTGATCGCGCTAATGCAGGATCAGGTGGCGGCGCTTGAGCAGAACGGGGTCAGGGCGGCTTACCTGAATTCCAGTCTCGATTATCACGAGGCAGTCGAGGTGGAGAACCGACTGCGAAATGGCGAGTTGGATCTGCTCTATGTTGCACCCGAGCGGCTGGCCACAGCGCGTATGCAGATGCTGCTAGAACAGACCCGAATCGCGCTGTTCGCCATTGATGAAGCCCACTGCGTCTCCCAGTGGGGTCACGACTTTCGCCCCGAATATCGCCAGCTCTCCCACCTGCAGCAGCGTTTTCCCCAGGTGCCGCGCATCGCCCTGACCGCCACTGCCGATGTGCCCACCCGGGGCGATATCATAGAGCATCTGCAGCTCCACGAGGCGGCGCTTTACAACAGCGGCTTTGACCGGCCCAACATTCGCTACCATATCGCCGAGAATCAGGGTAACGCCAAGGAACAGCTGCTGCGCTTTATTCGCGAGCACCACGATGGTGAGGCGGGCATTGTGTACTGCCTTTCCCGGCGCAAGGTGGAGGAAACCGCCGCCTGGCTGGAACGCCAGGGGCTGACCGCACTGCCTTACCACGCGGGGCTTCCTGCCGAGCAGCGCCAGCAACACCAAACCCGCTTTCTGCGTGACGATGGCGTGGTGGTAGTGGCCACCATCGCCTTCGGCATGGGCATCGACAAGCCGGACGTGCGCTTTGTCGCCCACCTCAACCTGCCCAAAAGCATCGAAGCCTACTACCAAGAGACTGGCCGTGCCGGGCGCGACGGCCTGCCCGCCGATGCCTGGATGGCCTACGGGCTTCAGGATGTAATCACCCTGCGCCAGATGCAGCAGGACTCCAGCGCCGCCGACCAGCAAAAGCGCATCGAGCAGCAGAAACTCGACGCCATGCTGGGGCTTTGCGAAATCATCAGTTGCCGACGCCAGGCGCTTCTCCACTACTTTGGCGACCCTCTGGACACGCCCTGCGGCAACTGCGACAACTGCCTGACCCCGCCCGACACTTGGGAGGCCACCGTGGCGGCACAAAAAGCGCTGTCGTGTGTCTACCGCACCGAACAGCGCTTCGGCGTGACCTATCTCGTGGACGTGTTGTTGGGCAAAAGCAACGAGCGTATCACCCGCTTTGGCCACGACAAGATCAGCACCTTTGGCATTGGCGGCGACCTTGCGGCCAACGAATGGAAGGCGCTGTTTCGCCAATTGATTGCGAGCGGTTTGCTAAGCGTGGATATGGAAGGTCATGGCGGGATTCGCTTAACGGCCAACGCCAAGCCAGTACTGCGTGGCGAACAGTCGCTAACCCTGCGTAAGCCAAGTAAGGCCAAGGCCGCCCGGCGCAGCAGCAAGGGCGCTTCGGTAGCGCAAGGCCACGGCGCGCTGTGGGAAGCCCTGCGCCAGCACCGCAAGGCACTTGCCGAAGCCCAGGGCGTGCCTGCCTATGTAATCTTCCACGATGCCACTCTGGCCGAACTGGTCGAACAGAAACCCCAAAGCCTAGAGGCACTGGGCGCGATCTCAGGTATCGGTGCGCGCAAGCTGGCGGATTACGGCGAGGATTTTCTGGCCGTTATTCTTGCGCACCAGGAAATCCATCAAGACACCCCGTCCGTGGGCAGCAGTGCCTTGGAATCCGCCGCCTTGCTGCACAAGGGATTAACACCTGAGGAAGTCGCCGAGAAGCGCAGCCTGGCCGCCAACACCATTTATCGCCACCTGAGTGATGTGATTCAAAGCGGCGGGCTGGCGCTGGAAGAGGTCATCAACTTGAATCCCGTAACCCTGGAGCAGATCCGCACCACCTTTGCGCACTATCCAGACCAAGGGCTGAAAGTGGTTTTCGAGGCACTGGAAGGGCGTATCGATTACCCCATCCTACACTGCGTACGGGCATCTCTGGCGGCACCACGTTAGCGCGGCGGCGTTATCGGCAATGCTCGCCCCGGGCAATGGCGGCGGCATCAAACACGCCGGTATCCAAAATCCAGGCGGTGACCAGTTTGGCGGGTGTCACATCAAAGGCAGGGTTCCACACGGGGGCATCCTCGGGAGCCCAGACAACATCACCAAAAGCGCCTGAAACACCACGAATTTCTGCCGCATCACGCTGTTCAATCGGAATGCCCGCGCCAGTGGCACAAGCGGGATCAACCGTAGTGTAGGGAGCCACCACATAGAACGGCACCTGGTGGTAGTGAGCGATCACCGCCAGCATGTAAGTACCTACTTTGTTGGCGAAATCACCGTTGGCGCAAATGCGGTCGGCACCAACCATGACTTTATCGACTTTCCCTGCGGCCATTAAGCTCGCGGCCATGCTGTCAGCAATCAATTGATAGGGAATGGCTAAGTCAGCCATTTCCCAGGCGGTTAAACGGCCGCCTTGCAGCAACGGGCGGGTTTCATCCACATACACATGCAGCGTCACACCGCGCTGCTTGGCAACTGCTAGTGCGCCAATGGCGGTGCCAACACCTGCGGTGGCCAACGCGCCGGTATTGCAGTGGGTCAATATGCGGTCGCCTGATTGCAAAAGGTCGGCTCCCCGCTCGGCCATACGCTGGCAAAGCGCGCGGTCTTCTGCAAACAGTTCAGCGGCGCGCTCGGCCAGGGCGTTGACGCCTTGCTCAAAGCAGGCTTCCATGGCATCCAGGCAGTACATCAGGTTCACTGCGGTGGGACGCGTGGCGCGTAAGCGATCACTTACCAACTGCCAATCACTTTGCGGATGACGCGCGGCGTATTGAGCCAGTACGAAAGCGGCGCTCAAACCAATCAGCGGTGCCCCGCGAATCGCTAAGCTTTTTACCGCTACCTGCCACGTTTCTGGCGAGTCACAGCGCACCCACTGTTCCGCCTGGGGCAGTTGGGTTTGATCCAAATACTCAAGGTGGTCGGCATAGACCCGTAAACTGCGTGACTGTAGGTGTGGCATTGCTGGACTCCTTGAGCACTCGAACTTGACTAGCAGAACAACGGCGCGGCTTATCAGGCGCGAAGCTTATCATATAGAATGGCTGCTACTAGATGAGGCGACGCAGATCCTATGATGACGCTACAAACTGAACTGCTGGCCGCCATTTCATGGGCGGCGCAGCAAGGCTGGACACCCGCCACCGGCGGTAACTTTTCCGCCCGTACCGAGGCGGGCTATCTTGTCACCGCTTCTGGCCGGGATAAAACCCGCATTCAAGCCGATGACCTACTGTTATGCGATCTGGATGGCCGAGTACTATCAGGCGACGGTAAGCCGAGTGCAGAAAGTGATCTTCACGCTGCGCTTTATCGGCTAGACCCGACCATCAACTGCGTGCTGCATACCCATACCCTAGCCAGCACTGTGCTGTCACGGCGCTTTCCAAACGGCATTGAGCTAAGTGGCTTTGAAATGCAAAAAGCCTTAGCGGGCAACGTGACTCATGATGCCTCGGTTCTTTTACCTGTGGTACCAAATTCCCAAGATATGGACGAGCTAGCGGAGCATGTACGCCTCGGCTGGCCGATGCCCTGGGGCTTTTTGGTGGCGGGGCACGGTATTTATGCCGTGGGCGATAGCATCGCCAGTTGCCGTCGGCACTTGGAAGCCATTGAATTTTTACTGTCCTGTGTACTTGAAGAGAGCCGGTGGTCTAAATGAGTAACCCAGCTGTTCGCGCCGTTGTAACCGATATCGAAGGCACCACCACGGATATTAACTTCGTACATAAGGTGCTGTTTCCCTACGCCCAGGCCAAACTGCCCGACTTTCTACGCGCGAATGCAGACACACCTGCGGTTGCCGAGCAAATTAGCGCCGTGCGCCGCGAAATGGGCGACGCTAATGCCACACTGGAAGCAGTCATTGCGCAGTTGCTACATTGGATCGAGACTGACCAAAAAGTCACGCCGCTGAAAGCACTGCAAGGTATGGTGTGGGCCGATGGCTATCAGCGTGGCGATTTTAAAGGCCACCTGTATAGCGACGTCGCCCCGGCGCTGCGCCAGTGGCAGCAGGCAGGCAAGGCGCTGTACGTCTACTCGTCAGGTTCCGTGCAGGCTCAGAAGCTGCTGTTTGGCTACAGCGATGAAGGCGACTTAACCCCCCTGTTTAGCGGCTACTTCGACACCCATATTGGCCATAAACGCGAAGCCACGGCCTATCAGCGAATTATCGCTGAGCTTGACCTACCGCCGGAAGCGGTGCTGTTCTTATCGGACGTAGTCGAAGAGCTGGACGCCGCCAAGCAGGCGGGCATGCAAACCCTACAGTTAGTTCGCGAAGGCACCCAGGCGGGCAATAGCCACGCGTGCGTTACCCGCTTTGATGAAATTGCGCTTTAGGAGAGCCTAGAATGTCGCAACTGAAAGTATTTGCTGATCAGAACCCTAACGATGCCCTGCTAGACATCACTGACGGCGAGCAGATGACTGCTGAGCTGAACAAGGTGGGGGTGTTGTTTGAGCGCTGGGCAACGCCGGGCGAGATTGCCGACGACGCCACCCAGGAAGATATTTTGGCGCTTTATCAAGACGACATCGACCGGGTAAAGGCCATCGGCGGCTATCAAACCGTCGATGTGCTGCACATGGTGCCCACGCACCCAGACAAAGACGCTATGCGCCAGAAGTTCTTAAACGAACACCGCCATCACGAAGACGAAGTGCGCTTCTTCGTTAAAGGCCAGGGGCTTTTCTGCCTGCATATTGAAGACAAGGTGTATCAGGTGCTGTGTACCCGCAACGATCTGATCAGCGTACCCGCGAACACACCCCATTGGTTTGATATGGGCCCAGCGCCAGAATTCACTGCACTGCGCTTCTTCGATAACGTGGAAGGCTGGGTGCCTCACTGGACAGAGAGCGATATCGCCGGGAAATTTGATCGCCTGGATCAGCTGTAAGTTGTGAATGGTGAATCGTAAGTTGTGAATGGTAGGAGGCAGCGTTAGCGTGCGAAGCGCTAACGCTGCCTCCTTTATTGGGCTCTTACAACACCTCTTGCTGGTTATACGCCCTGGCTAAATCCGCCAGTGCGGTAAGCTCACGATAGGCCTCCGGCTCCATTATTAGCGCTTGGCCCATCAGCACATTGCGTGCTTCAAGCTTGGCACGCAGCGCGGTGTCTTCGATCTCTTCAAAGTCAGCGTTATGGGCCAACGATAAAACTCGACGGTGCATTTCAATGCCGCAATAAGCTAGTGCATCCAGGCGAATCTCTTCAAGCAGCGCATCGCAGGCGTCATCGGCACTGTTTCCCTGGGCTTCAAACAGCGCCCGGGGGAACAGAATACCGGTGCGTTCGGTTTGCCACAGGTGGCGGAACTCGGCATCAAAGCGGGTAAAGCACGCTTCAATCACGTCAAGAATCCACGCTTGGTAGGCATCAAGCTCATCGGCTTGGCGGTGGGCGGGCTGGCTGAAATAGGCCATCAGGAAGTTGGCAACGGCCATGCCTAGATCAAAGGCCATTGGGCCATACTGGGAAAACTCGGGATCAATCACCCGCACATCCGACTCAGTGGCCATAATTGACCCAGAGTGCAAATCACCGTGCAACATGGTTTCCGTGTTCGCAGTGAACTTCATCAACAACCGCTGCACTTTAGCTTTTAAGCGCGCATTACGGCGCAGTTCATCCACTACCGGCGAAAGCTCTGGCGTATGGCGGTTCATTTCGGCGCCATAATAGGGGTCGGTAAACACTAGGGATTCGGTAATCGCAGGAATCGCCACGTTGCCTGAAAACAGCCCCACGTCGGCTTTCTTCTCGGGGCTGCTTAAGGAGAGTTCCGAGCCACGAAACGCCATGCGCGCACAGAATTCACCGATGGTTTCGCCAAGCTGAGCAACCCGCTCACCGCTGATCAGTTTGCGACGCAGAATCGTGTGCGGGTAAAGGTACTCCATGACAATCAGCGCTTGGGGCTTGTCGAAATAGAACACCTCAGGGGCGATGCCCGGCGCACGCTGGGCTTGGCGTACCAGGGCGTAATACTCAAAGTGGGCGCGATAAAGTGGCAGCGGCCAGCTCTCACCGACCATACGCACATAGGGTAGCGCTTGTTTTACCACCACACTTCCCGCACTCCCCGATACAATGAATACCAAGTTGAGATTGCCATCCCCTACTTCGCGGATCTGCCACTGCTCAGGGTTGGCGCCCACTCGGCTTGCCACTGCCTCGACACTCCCCAACCGCTGGGCCAGAGTATCTACCTCTAACGCTTGATAGGCCTGTTCGTGTGCCACCATTTTATTCCTCACGAAAAATGCGTTTTTATTTGTCACACTGGGGAATGGTTGTCAAACACCTTCATACGCAAGCGTAGCGAAACTGTCATAACACGATTAGCACAGCAACCGACGACAAGGAGAGCACGATGCAGCGTCAGCAAGACCCATCAACAAACGATTGGACATTTACTATTGGTCATCGCGAGCTAATCGTTCACCGTCGTTATGAAGTACTAAGCATAATGAACGACTTCATGATTGGCATTTGGTTTACTATCGGCAGCATCTGCTTTTTTTACAGCGGCACGATACTGACCGTCGGCGTATGGTTATTTGTGCTTGGTAGTGTACAGCTCTTGATACGCCCAGCGATTCGTTTACACCGCTACGTCTATTTTAAGCAGTTACCCGATACTGATCACGATGCTTAAGATGTCTCATCGTTAGCTTAAAAATCGCACTCCTCTCGCGGCCAGCGGGCTGCGCAGCCTATCCGGTAGCGGGCTATCAGTAATCACCGCATGATAGTCAGCAAGCTGGCCAGCGGCACAGCGCAGCGGTAGGTCGAATTTGGTTTTATCCAGCACCAGAATGCGATAGGCGGCATGGGATAGCAGCGCTTCGCGGGCCATAACTTCGTCATCATTGTAGTCATATAAATGGCCATCACTGTCCATGCCGCCCACTGAGACAATGCCGACATCCACCCGGTAGCGTTGAAAGAAGCGCCAGGCATCGCCGCCAATCACATCTTGATCACGCCGCCGTACCCGCCCACCCGCTACCACCAGCTCGCATTCCATGGTGCACAGTTTGATGAGTGCGTGCAGGTTATTGGTCATAATCTGCAGACCTTGCTTATCGCGTAAGGCGTCAGCCAGTTGCTCTACCGTAGTGCCCGTACCTAAAAATAGCGATTGGTGATGCTGAACCAGCGAAGCGGCCTGGCGGGCAATCTGACGCTTACCCGCTTGATTAACGATTTGGCGCTGATCGTAGCCAATATTCTCCTGATCGGGAAATGGCAACACTTCTCCGTGGCGACGCAATACCAGCCCTTGCTCAGCCAAGACACGAACATCCCCACGCAGTGTTTGTATCGACACATCAAACTGGCCAGCTAGCGATTCCAGGGGCTGGCGACCTTGCTGGCGCACCTGTGCCAACACGGCACGGCGGCGCTCGTTTAATCCTATTATTTTCTTCACGTTGGCGACCACCTTAGTAACGAAAGCCTTTTTTTGACAGGCGAAAGCCTACCGCCATCAAACGAAAGCGTAGTGTCACGATGTTGTAAGGCGATGACAGTAGTGTGATCAGTGTTCACCTACTGGAGGTTTTACGATGTTGAAGCGCTCACTGTGCACTGCCGTTACGCTTGCAAGCTTTGCTCTATCGTCGTCACTGCTCGCTGATGACAAATTGGTGCTCTATACCAGCCAACCGAATAGCGATGCCCAACAAACCGTGGATGCCTTTCAGGCCGCCTATCCTGATATTGAGGTGGAGTGGGTACGCGATGGCACCACTCGCCTGATGACTCGCCTACGCTCAGAGCTTTCCGCGGGTGTCAGCAACCCAGACGTACTATTAATTGCTGACAGCATGACCATGACCTCACTCAAGCAGGAGGGCCATTTGCAGGCTTACCTCAGCCCAGAGCGGGAGGCTTATGATGAGGCGCTATACGATCCGGAAGGCTACTTCTACGGCACCAAACTGATCACCACAGGGATTGTGTATAACACCGCTGCCGAGCATCAGCCGCAGCGTTGGCAAGATCTGACGGGGCCTGACTATGAAGGCCTTGTCACAATGCCAAGCCCGCTCTATTCCGGCGCAGCGCTGATTCATATGGCAGCGCTGAGCGACAACCCCGACCTTGGAATGGGCTACTACGAGGCGCTGCAAGCTAATCGTGCAGAAGCTCAGGGCGGGAATGGCGGCGTGTTCAATGCCGTTGCCTCAGGCACGAAGCCCTACGGCATCGTGGTGGATTTCCTGCCGATTCGCGAGGCCGCCAAGGGCTCGCCGGTTGAGTTTGTCTTCCCTGCAGAGGGCGTTAGTGCGGTCACCGAGCCTGTCGCAATCATGCAGGGTGCCAACAACCCGGACGCCGCGCAGAAATTTGTCGATTTCGTGCTTTCTCAACAAGGCCAGGAACTCGTCAGCCAGCAAGGCTACCTGCCTGCCCACCCGGCTGTTGCACCGCCTGAAGGCTTTCCCGCTCGTGATGCTATCCAGCTAATGCCGATCAATATTGAGCAAGCACTGGAGCAGGAAGAGACGTTGAAGCAGCGCTTTAGCGACCTGTTTGGCGGCTAACCATGACACCGTCGCTTAACGTTGGCAGCCAGCACCGCTGGCTGCTCAGCCTAATCACACTCACGGTGGTGCTATTAAGCCTAGCGCCTAGCCTGCGGCTACTGGCTGAGGCACTTAGTGACCTTGGCCAGGGCAGCGAATCACCGCTATGGAAGGTGCTTAACGCAGCGAGTACTTGGCGAGCGCTGTGGCACAGTGTGTATACCTCGGGCCTTGGCATGTTGATTGCGCTGGTGCTGGGTAGCCTATTCGCCTTCGTGATTACGCTGACCGACATCCGTGGCAAAGCGTGGCTTGTGTTCTGCTTTATGCTGCCGATGATGATTCCTCCCCAAGTGACGGCGCTGAGCTGGCTACAGCTGTTCGGCCCCGCCAGCCCGTTGCTGAAAAGCATTGGTATGGCACCGCCACTGGGCAGCCCTCAGCCGCTCTACTCAGCGGAAGGCATTGCGCTGTTGCTGGGAATTCAAAGCGCACCGCTGGTCTTTTTAGCGCTGCGCACCTCACTGATCTCACTCCCCCGCGAGCTTATCGAAGCAGCCCGCATCAGCGGCGCGCGCCAGACCCAAGTCTGGGGGCAGATTATTTTGCCAGTCACTCGGCACGGTTTAATTGCCGGAGCGGCGATGGCGTTTATTTCTAGCCTGGGCAACTTCGGCATTCCTGCCATGCTGGGGATTCCTGCGGGCTACTACGTGTTACCGACACTGATCTACCAGCGTATGGCTAGCTTTGGTACTGGCGTGCTGGCAGAAATGGCAGCGCTATCGTTATTGATTGGTGTGCTGGCACTGGCAGGCGTTGCCTTGCAGCAATACTGGCTGAATCGCAGCCGCTTTGGCTTAGGCGGCCATAGCGGTCGCTCTCATGACTTTACCCTGGGCCGCTTTCGGCCAGCGGTGACGACCGTACTCGTCGGCGTTTTATTGGTGATTCTCGTCGCACCACTCGCGGCGCTGGTGGTCAGCTCATTGGTGCCCGCCATGGGCGTTCCCCTCAGCTTCGATAGCGTGACGTTAAACGCTTATCACGAAGTGATTGGCCGCCAAGGCGCCACCTGGCGCGCTGTACGCAACAGCCTATGGCTAGCAGGCGGTGCCGCGCTGGTGCTTATGCTGTGCAGCCTGCCGCTAGCATATCGCCTGCAGCGACTCCCGCCCCGTCTCCAGCAGTTGACGCTCAGCGCTATTGAACTGCCCTACGCACTACCTGGTGTGGTGCTGGCGATCGCCTGCATTTTGCTGTTCGTACGCCCTCTGCCGCTGATCAACGTTGCGCTCTACGGCACGCTCGGGCTGATCTTTGTGGCCTATCTGGCGCGTTTCTTAGTGGTATGCCTCAAACCCGTTAGCGCCAGTTTGGCTCAGCTTGATCCCTCCTTGGAAGAAGCCGCACAACTGGCGGGGGCAGGCCCGTGGCGGCGGCTAACCACGATCGTACTGCCACTGATTGCACCATCGCTATTTGCCGGGGGGCTGTTGGTCTTCCTGCTGGCGGTGAACGAGCTGACGGTATCGGCACTGCTTTGGAGCGCTGGCAACGAAACGCTGGGCGTATTGATTTTTAACCTTGATGAGGGCGGTGAGAGCGTGCTGGCATCTGCGGTATCGGTACTGGTGGTCTTGATGGTCGCCACGCTGATGCTGTCGCTCAGCCTGCTCGCCCCTCGTTTACCCAAAGGAGTCGTGCCATGGCAGGGCTAGCAATTCAACAGGTCACCAAACAGTTTGGCGACCATCGCGCGGTCAATGACCTCTCGCTAGAGATTGCACCAGGGGAATTTGTGGCACTGCTGGGCCCCAGCGGCTGCGGTAAAACCACCATGCTACGTATGCTGGCGGGGTTCGAAAATGTCACTGGCGGCGAAATACGCCTGAACGATACGCTGCTAGCCAGCCGCCATCACCATGTACCACCAGAGCAGCGCAACATGGCGATGGTGTTTCAGTCATACGCGCTCTGGCCGCATATGAACGTGGCCGACAACGTCGGTTACCCACTCAAACTGCGCCGCATTCAGGGCAGTGAATATCAACGCCGAGTTGCTCATGCACTGGCTCAGGTAGCCTTGGAACCCTATGCACAGCGTTCGCCACAGGAGCTAAGCGGTGGTCAGCGCCAGCGGGTCGCGCTAGCCCGCTGTCTAGTGACCGACCCTGCGGTTGTACTGCTGGATGAGCCGCTGGCCAATCTAGACCGTAATCTGCGTGCCTCCATGGAACACAGCTTTGTGGATTTCCACCGCCGTACCCGCGCGACGATGGTGTACGTCACTCACGATCAAAGTGAAGCCATGGCGATGGCGGACCGCATTGCCGTAATGCGCGATGGGGAGCTAGTACAGTGGGCAACGCCCGAAACGCTTTATCGCCAACCGCGCAGCGAATGGGTGGCCAGCTTTATCGGTCAAGGTAGCCAGTTGGCCATTGCCAACGGCGCGCCAGGGCAGCGGCTAACGGAAAGTGCCCTGATGCAAGGGCTGGCTGCGGCACACAGCTCCCGCTCCCAAGCTGCACGTCAACCCGTCCTGGTTCGCCCCGAACATATTCGCGTAGACGCCCAAGCTCCCAATGAACATGACCTCACCGGGCGCGTCGAGCGGCTGACCTTTCGTGGTGAACGCTACGAGTTACACCTGCGTCTGCCCAGCGGCGAAGCCTTGCTGGCTTACCATCACCACGCGCTTGAAGAGGGCCAACAAGTCGCTCTGCGGCTATTAGAAGGCTGGTGTCTGGAGCCTGACCAATGAGCACTCGTATTCATCTATTAAGCGGGCTGGGGGGTAAAGGCCCCGCCGCTATCGTGGTCGAAACCAACGGCAAACGGCTGCTGCTGGACGCAGGAGGCGCGCTGCACCCTGGGGAGCCTATCACCTGGGCAGATGGCTTGGGCGTAGACGCTATTCTGATTAGCCACGACCATATTGACCATATCGGTGGCGTTGCCGAACTGCCCGATACTATCCCGCTCTACTGCACGCCCTTAGTCGCCAACACATTGCCTAAACACCGCGCTTGGCAGCCTTTGCCAGCACGCGGAAGCCTTATGGTCGAAGGTATCAAGGTGACCACCGGCCAAGCAGGACACTCGCTGGGTGGCGTTTGGCTGCACTTGGACGTGGATGGCGGCATTTTCTACAGCGGCGATGCCTGTTTTGAATCCCGCTTGTTTCCTTTCGATATACCGCCACCTGCACGCACGGCGCTGCTGGACGCTTCCTATGGCAACTATGACCAACCCCAGGAAAGCTGCGTGCAGGCTATTCGTCTGCAGCTTGACCAGCCGTTAGTATTACCGACGCCTGAAACAGGGCGCGCCCTGGAAATGGCCCTGTGGCTGTCGGAAGAGGCCGACCGTCGTCAGCTCCCTTTCGCCATTGACCCGATTATTCGCGATAACCTCGCCGCACTGCTAGCACTGCCAAGCGACTTACGCCGCCCAGGTCTCGACAGTGCGATTAGCACACTGCTAGAACGGCAGAATGCTTCGCAGCCAGCGCTGCAGTTGGTTAGTGACCGCAATGATACGCCCGACCAATGGCCCAATTACCAGCTACTGCACACCGGTTACCTAACACCTGAACGCCAAGTTCAACTCGCCGCAGGCGAGATAAGCTGGCAACGCTGGAATGTGCATCTGCGCGCCTCCCACCTAGTAGCGCTTGCCGATCAGCTTGCTGCCACTCAGGTAGTGCCGCTATTTACCCCGCTGACTGGCAACTGTTTAAGCGAATGGCGTCAACGTCTGGGACAGCGGCTACGCATCCATCACACCTTAGAGCTTCAACCGCATATGGCCACGCGCCCTACCGCCCATTTAACCGTTTAGGAAATTAATAATGTCCGCAGTGATTGTTGATGTTGACGGCACGCTTGCCGAATTCCATCCCACCGACGTACACGAGTGGGTTCTTGGCCCCGCCAAGCAGTGGGATCCTTTTTTTGCCCATATGGCTGAAGCGCCGGTGATCGACGCGGTGGCCAAACTGGTTAAGATCCTGAAGGCCCAAGGCCAGCAGATCGTGATTTGCAGCGGCCGTCCGGATAGCCACCGTGAGCATACCCAGCGCTGGTTAGAGCGCCACACCATTCCCTTTGATGCGATGTACCTGCGCCCGCAAGGCGATGACCATGTAGATGATGAAGAGGTGAAAGCCGCGCTACTCAATCAAATGCGTAGCGACGGCTTTGCGCCTTGGCTGGTGCTGGATGACCGTGACGCGGTAGTCGCCCAATGGCGCGCACTCGGACTTACTTGCCTGCAGTGCGCACCGGGAGATTTTTAAGCGCTTGCCAGCCGGATTCGGTGCTGCCACACCAGCACCACCAAGGGCACCAGCGCGACGGGGATTAATAGTAGGTTAAGCATCGCCCAGCCCAAGCCGCTAACCAAAGGCCCAGCGAACAAGGCGGTCACCGCCGCGGTGCCAAACACTAGAAACTCGTTGGCGGCCTGGGTGCGCGCTTTATCCACCGGGCGGTAGCTCTCAGTGAGCAGTCCGGTGGCGGGTAGGAAGGTAAAGTTCCAGCCCAAGCCCAACAAAATCAGCGCTACGTTGAAACCGACTAAACCGATTCCCCACTGAGCAACCAAAGCACTGGCTACCAGCAGCAGGCAACCTGCCACAATGACTTGTTTGGCGCCGAAGCGGGTGGCCAAATGGCCAGTAAAGAAGGAAGGCAAGAACATCGCTACCACGTGCCACTGAATGGTCATTGAAACGTGGTTAAAGTGGTGGCCAGCTCCCTCCATGGCGAGCGGTGTGGCGGTCATCGCCAGATTCATCACACCGTAGCCGACCATCGCCGCGCTCACCGCGACAATAAATCCGGGCTGGCGAAGTATCTTCCCTAGCGGCAGTGCGCTGCCTTCGCAGTGGGTGCGAGAAGCGGGCGGTAACCGTGTCAGCATCAATACCGCTAATGCCAACGCATAGAGCACGGCTAAACCCACGAAACTGCCCAGAAACGGCACCTCGCCCAGCTCACGGCTCACTCTGGCCAACCACGGTCCTGCAAACGCCGCCAGCACACCACCGCCCATCACCAGACCAATCGCCCGGTCACGCATCAATGCCGGAGCGGCCTCTACTGCGGCAAAGCGATACAGTTGACCAAAGCCAATGCCGATACCAATCAGCCAGGTGGCCAGTAAGAACAGTCCAAAGTGCTCACCCATCAGCGCCTGGACGGCAACCAGTGCGCCTACGAATCCCACTATATTGCCCAGAATAAAGCCACGCTTTCGCCCCAGTCTGGCCATGATTAGTGAGGCCGGAATAGTCGCGCACATCAGCCCCAGCCACTGGGTAGCGACAGGCGCTGTCGACCATGACGCGCTAGGGGCCAAGGACGCCCCTATCAGCGGTGATACGGCGATCAACAAGACATTGCCAGTAACCAGCAACGCCTGACAGAGCGATAATAGAGTGACGGTTAAAGGCATGAGAGGTTCTCCTGTGTGGCGCCAGCATGGGAAGAGGCAAAGCGTTGACGATAGACCGAGGGCGATACGCCGTAGTAGCGCTGAAACTGGCGGCGCAACTGCTCTGCGCCGCCCAGCCGCCAGCGTTGCGCTAGGCGCTCAAGGGAGAGCTGCTCGCGCTCATTGAGCAGCGCCAGGCGCGCTTGTTCAAGGCGTAGTTGGGTCAGGTAAGTACCCGGCGTAGTATTCAGATAACGCCTGAACAGCCGGGTTAAATGACGCGGGGAGACCGCCATTAGGTCGGCCATACTCTCAAGCCCGTGATCTACGCTGGGGTCGGCATGGAGTTGATCCAGCAGGCGGCGCAGCGGCCCCGCCTCTTGCTGGTGGCGCAGTATCTCGCTGAACTGTGACTGCCCACCTGGACGCTGCAAAAACACCACTAACTCGCGCGCCACTCGTCCGGCTAGGTCAGCACCGTGGTCCGCCTCTACCAGCGACAGCGCCAAATCAATTCCTGCCGTTACACCGGCGCTGGTGTAGCGGCCGTTGCTTTCGATATACAGTGCATCAGGCTCAACGCTTAGCGCGGGATACTCTTCGGCCAATTGAACTGCATGGCGCCAGTGGGTGGTGACGCGGCAGCCATCCAGCAGCCCTGCAGCGGCTAGTAAAAATGCCCCAGAGCAGATAGATCCAAACCGTCTCACCTCAGGGGCGACCTCAAACAGCACCTGTTTCACAGCGGCTATGTCACGCTGCTGCATCACGCCACTGCCGCCCGCCACCAACAGCGTATCCAGGGGCAGTAAATGCTTAAGCTGGTGGTAGCTGTGCGTCGCATGCACGGCTAAGCCGCTGTTGGTGGCTACTGGGCCAACGGCATCGGAGACCAGCGTCAACTGATAGAGCGGTTGAGGGCTTAACGCATTGGCGCTGGCAAACACCTGCCAAGGGCCACTGACATCCAACAGTTGGCAGTCAGGGTAAGCAAATAGGACAACATGGCGAGTCACAGTCTCTCTCCGCTAACGGGATATAGAAGCATGAGAGAGTGTCAGCGCTACGCCCGATGTCGGCAAGGACCATTACCCCACCGATTCGGACATCTTTATCAAAAACGATACATTAGGCTCAGCCCGTTCTCTCTATCTCTAATGGCGACTCCATCCTGCGTACGCTGGAAACGAAATCGCTAAAGCGCTCGCCCTGAATCAATACATGGTCGCTCAGTGCTTGCTGAGCAGCCACAGAGTCGCCCCGCTCAATAGCCTCGACGATGGCTTGATGCTCGCTGAGAGAGCTATTTACCCGTTGACGCACCTGCAGCTGTAGCCGTCGGTAAGGCTTTAAGCGCTGCTTCAATTGACGCGCTTCGCTGGCCAAAAAGGCGTTGTGGCTAGCGGTGTAGATACAGTCATGAAACCCTTCGTTTTCGTAGTAATACTCGTCGCTGTCACCAGCCAGCGCTGCTGCTTCGCAGCGCTGATGCGCTTCGCGTAACGCGGCCAGTTCGGCTTCGGTAATCCGCCGTGCCGCCAAGCGGCCGCACATACCCTCTAACTCCGCCATCACCTCGAACATCTCGATCAGTTGATCAATTCCCACTTTCGCAACGAAGGTGCCCTTCTTCGGCGAAACGGTGACCAAGCCGCTGGCGACCAGCTGCTGAAAGGCTTCGCGCACCGGGGTACGCGAGACCTGAAACTCTCGCCCTAAGGCTTCTGGATCCAGGCGCTCTCCCGGTAAACGACGGCCATTGATGATGTCATCTTCAAGAGAATCTCTTAATCGCTGAGCGTTAGAAAGCTTAGTGCCCGTCATGTTTCACCTCCTTGGATCACGACTCATGTTAGCCATTTTAATGCTGTCATATAGTTGACATTAGCATACGTAGCGCCTATTGATATATATATCAGGTCAACTGATAGATATATATAGCCAATCCAAACACACAACAACAACTGTTGGAGACGCCACATGCAACGCTATTTGATCTCAACTGCTGCCGCCCTTGGTCTCGCCATTGCGGCTTCTTCCCATGCCTCTGCCGATACCGTGCTACGCGCGTCGCACCAATTCCCCGGAGGGCAAGGGGATGTCCGAGACGAAATGGTGCAAATGATGGCCCGCCATGTCGCCGAGGCAGATGTTGGCCTGACGATAGAGGTCTACCCGGGTCAATCGCTGTTTAAAGCGCGTGAACAGTGGGGCGCTATCGCTCGTGGTCGCCTCGATATCACCTCGCTGCCGCTGGATTATGCCAGCGGACGGCACCCGGAGTTCTCTGCCACGCTGATGCCTGGCTTAGTGCGCAACCAAGCACACGCTCAGCGTTTGAATGACTCCGAATATATGGAGATGATCAAAGCGGTGATTCTAGAGGGCGGCGCTCGAGTACTCTCGGATGCGTGGCTATCGGGCGGTTTTGCCTCTAGCGAACAGTGCGTTACCTCCCCGGATACCGTCGAGGGCCAAAATTTCCGTGCTGCCGGACCTGCGTTTGAACAAATGCTTGAGGCCGCTGGTGCCTCTATTGCCTCCATGCCCTCTTCTGAGGTGTATACCGCCATGCAAACCGGTGTGTTGGATGCCGCCAACACCTCGTCGATGTCGTTTATCTCTTTCCGGCTTTATGAACAGGTTGAATGCTTGACCGAACCGGGTGACTTCGCGCTCTGGTACATGTACGAGCCGATTCTTATTTCCGAGCAGGTATGGCAAGGGCTTAATGAAGAGCAGCAGGCGGCGCTGATGGAAGCCGGAGAAGCCGCAGAGGCCTTCTTCGCTGAAGAGGCCGCCGCCATTGATCAGGAGATGGTCGACCTTTACGAGGAGAATGGCGTCGAGGTGGTCAGTATGAGTGAAGAGGACTACAACGCCTGGCTCGATATCGCCAAGGAAACTTCCTACAAAAACTTTGCCGACAATGTGCCCAATGGCCAAGCCATTATCGATGCAGCGCTGGCCGTCGAATAAGCAACCCACGAACGCCTAATGGCTCGGCTGCCCTTCGGGGTGGCCGTTTTCAACGGATGCTTGCTTAGCTTGGCGAGATAACCAGCTTGACGAGGGAAATATGGCACCTGCAACGACTCACAATGCCCTTGCTCGCGGGGGCATCATTGGCGGCTACATTCGCGTCATGGATAAGCTCTCGCGGCTTTCCGCCTATTTAGCCTGCGCCATGTTTATCGCTGGCGTATTAGTGATTTGCCAGATGGTATTTATTCGCTACTTACTCGGAATGAGCACCAGTTGGCAGACCGAATTCACCATTTTCTCAGTAACGGCGGCGATGCTGATGGGCAGCCCTTATGTACTGATGACCGGCGGCCACGTCGCGATCACGATTGTGCCCGATGCGCTGGGCGGTACTACCCGCACCATCATGCGTTTGATCGCTTCCCTGTTTGGATTAGGTTTCTGTGCCGCCCTGGCGTATGCCAGCTGGGTGTATGTTTTTGAGGCACTCCACGGCGGGTGGACGACGGGCTCCGTCTGGAATCCACCACTGTGGCCCGCCCTGCTGCCCATGGCCGTCGGCGCCACCCTGCTGTCGTTGCAGTATGTGGCTGAAATTCTGCGTGGGGAGAGTTAAGCATGGATCCCATTACCTTAGGCATTATTGTCGCCATCGCCCTGATTGGACTAATGGCCATTGGCACCCCTATCGCTTTTGCCCTCGGCGGTGTATCGCTGCTAGCACTGCTCTACGACCGCGGCCTTGCCGAGCTCACCTACTTCGGTGAAACCTTTTTTGACCGCATCGCCGAATTTGGTTTTGTCGCCATTCCGATGTTTATTCTGATGGGCGCCGCGGTAGCCTCCTCCCCCACCGGACGCGATCTGTATCGCTCGCTGGATCTATGGATGGGCAAGCTGCCCGGCGGCTTGGCGGTTTCCAATATCGGCGCCTGTTCAATCTTTGCTGCGCTCTCGGGATCATCACCGGCCACCTGCGCAGCGATTGGTAAAATGGGCATTCCCGAAATGCGCATGCGCGGCTACCCGGATGGCGTCGCGGCGGGGCTGTATTGCCGCGGGCGGCACCCTGGGCATCCTGATTCCGCCGTCGGTCACCATGATTATCTACGGTATCTCCACCGAAACCTCGATTGGTCGACTATTTATTGCCGGGGTGGTGCCAGGCTTTATGCTCGCGGGCCTGTTTATGATCTGGACGATGATCGCCTGCAAGCTGGCCGGTGGCTATAACAATTCCATGAACAATCCCATGGCGGAGTCCGTCGAACGGCTAAAGCAGAACGTTAAGCAGAATGTTGATAGCAACCTGAAAGCGCTCGTGCGTGTTCTGCCTTTCCTGGGCGTGGTCGCGGGCATCCTATTTGCCTTGTATGGCGGGGTGGCAACACCTTCAGAGGCGGCGGGCGTGGGTGCATTTCTGTGTTTGGCGCTGGCGATTCTGATCTACCGCATGTGGCAGCTGGGCCCAATCAAGCTGATTATGCGCGACTCACTGCGCGAAAGCGTGATGATCATGCTGGTGATCGCCACCGCCGAAGTGTTCGCCTACGCGCTCTCCTCCATGTTTATCACCCAAACCGTCGCCGCTGCGATTGCTGATCTGGAGATCAACCGCTGGGCGCTGATGGGGGGTGATTAACCTCTTCCTGTTAGTGGCCGGTTTCTTCCTGCCGCCTGTGGCCGTGATCGTCATGACCGCGCCGATTCTGTTACCCATCATCCTGGCGGCTAATTTCGACCCCTACTGGTTTGCGGTGATTTTGACCATCAACCTGGAGATCGGCCTGATCACACCGCCAGTGGGTCTCAACCTGTTCATTATTAAAGGTATCGCGCCGGATATCTCGCTGCGCGACATTCTGATGGGAAGCTTGCCCTACGCGCTATGTATGGTGCTGGGTATCTTGCTGCTGTGCCTCTTCCCGGGCATCGCGCTTTGGCTACCTAACTTGATCATGGGTTAAGGAGTTCGACCATGAACATGCTGTTTTTGCAGGAGCTGTTCAACAACATCACCCAGCGTGATGCGCTGTTGCGGCGCCGCCATCCCGAGAACTTAACGCCCGACCATGGGCAGTTGATTCATGCCTGTCAGAAATTGTTGGAAAGCGATGGCGAAGCTTCCAGCATCGCGCTGGCAAGCCGCGCCTTGGCGATTTATCAGCGCCTTTCGGCAGCTGAAAAAAGCAGCTTCTTTGCCCGCCTAACGACTGACTTTGCGGCCGAGCCCGGCCCCATTGACGCGGCCTATCTGGCGTATCAAGACGCTCGCGACAATCAATCGCTACAGCGCTTGTTTGAAGCCTGTGAGCCCCGTCGCCAAGAGCTTTTCCGGCGCCTAAATCTCGCCAGCGACGGCACCTATGAGCTGGTTAAAATGCGTGAAGACCTGCTGGGGTTGCTACGCGAACAGCCGGAATTAGCGGCTATCGACAACGATTTCGCTCACCTGTTCGGCTCCTGGTTTAACCGTGGTTTTTTGATGCTCAAGCGCATTGACTGGAACACCCCCGCCTCAATTCTAGAGAAGATCATCCGCTACGAAGCGGTACACGAGATTCAGGATTGGGACGACCTGCGCCGTCGGCTGGATGCCCGTGACCGTCGCTGTTTCGCCTTTTTCCACCCGGCGATTGGCGATGAGCCGCTAATCTTTGTAGAAGTGGCCCTCCACAAGGGCCTGCCAAGCCGTATTCAACCCATCCTCTCTGGCGAAAGCAGCTATAGCAAAAAAGGTATCGATGACCCCGAGGATGCTGACACGGCGGCGTTCTTTGGCATTAGCAACTGTCAGAACGGGCTGCGCGGGATCTCCTTCGGTAATTTTTTGATCAAACAGGTGGTGCAAGAGCTCTCCCAGGAGCTGCCGCAGCTTAAATACTTCGTCACCCTCTCGCCGGTGCCTGGCTTCGCTCAGTGGCTTCAGGAGCAGCGGGACGATGAGCAACTTCCCTCGTCGCTGCGTCAATCACTCAAAGGGCTTGAAACCCCAGGATGGCATCAGGACCAAGCCCTTGAGGAGCAGCTGAAAGCCGCGATTCGCCCACTGGCCGCCCGTTATCTGGCCGAAGAGAAAAACCGCCACGGCTTGCCACTCAATCCGGTGGCCCGCTTTCACCTCGGCAATGGCGCCGAACTGCACCGCATTAACTGGCTGGGCGATACCTCCGAGAAGGGCTTTAAACAAGCCGCAGGACTGATGGTTAACTATCTGTATGTGCTGAACGATATCGAGCGCAATCACGAAAACTATACCGCCAAGGCGGCCGTTGCTTGCTCAAATGAGGTGCGTGACCTCGCCAAACGCGCCCGCAAGCTGGCCAAGGGAGAGACCACCAAATGAGCTACAACCTATTTGAAACCTTTGCTGCCAAAATGCGCGAGCGCGCAGAGGCCGATTTTATCACCACCCGCGACGGCCGCCGCTATCGCTACGCCGATGCGCTAACCATCAGTGCGCAGCTTGCGGGTGCACTCACCGAGCTAGGCGTTAAGCAAGGTGACCGCGTCGCGGTACAGGTGGATAAAAGTCCTGAGGCGATACTGCTTTACTTGGCCTGCCTGCGCATCGGCGGCGTCTATTTACCCCTCAATACGGGCTATACCAGCGATGAAATTCGCTACTTTTTAAATGACGCCGAGCCAGCGCTATTTGTTTGTCGACCGACACTAGAAGAGCAAGCGCGGTTGCTTGCTGCTGAAACCGGCTGCCCTGCGGTGGCAACCCTAGGCAGCGCTGCCGATGGCAGCCTGATGGAAGCCGCCCAAGCGGCAACGCCAAGGCAAGACATAGTGGCGATTGGTCAGCGTGACTTGGCTGCGATTCTCTACACGTCAGGCACCACCGGGCGCTCCAAAGGCGCTATGCTAACGCACCAAAACCTCGCCTCTAACGCCGAGACCCTGGCCAAAGCATGGCACTTCAGCGCTGATGATCGGCTGATCCATGCACTGCCAATCTTCCACACCCACGGCTTATTCGTCGCTTGCAACGTCACCTTGATAGCGGGCGCCAGCATGCTATTCCTGCCCAAGTTCGATGCGGATGTGATTTTTGATGAGCTGCCCCATGGCAGTGTGATGATGGGCGTTCCCACCTTCTATACCCGGCTAGTTCAGGACGAACGACTAACCCCAGAAGCGACTGCCCATATGCGGCTGTTCGTTTCCGGCTCTGCGCCACTCACCGCCGAGACCCACGAGGCATTTGAAGCCAAAACAGGCCATGCGATTCTTGAACGCTACGGCATGACCGAAACTAATATGAATCTCTCCAACCCCTATGAAGGCGCCCGCCGAGCAGGCACCGTGGGCATGCCGCTACCCGGTGTGGAGATGCGCATTACCAATCGTGAAACCGGCGATGAGGTGCCTTTGGGCGAGATTGGCATGCTGCAGATTCGCGGCCCGAATGTGTTTATCGGCTACTGGCGAATGCCCGAAAAAACCCGTGAAGAGCTATTAGACGATGGCTTTTTCATTACCGGCGATCTCGCCATGGTCGACGAGCAGGGCTATGTGCATATTGTGGGCCGTGACAAGGATCTGGTGATTTCCGGCGGCTACAACGTCTACCCCAAAGAGGTGGAGCAGGTGATCGATGAGCTTGAGCAAGTCGCAGAATCCGCAGTCATCGGTCTACCGCATCCTGACTTTGGCGAAGGCGTTACCGCAGTGGTCGTTCGCCAGCAAGGTGCCGATCTTGGAGAAAACCAGCTTGAAGAGGAGCAAGTAATCACCCATTTAGATGGA
This sequence comes from Halomonas sp. 3A7M, assembly GCF_014897875.1. Lineage (NCBI taxonomy): Bacteria > Pseudomonadati > Pseudomonadota > Gammaproteobacteria > Oceanospirillales > Halomonadaceae > Halomonas > Halomonas sp. 3A7M. The sequence goes on along the minus strand of NZ_JABUZD010000066.1, from coordinate 67,645 downwards.
CGGCTCGCTAAGTATAAGCAGCCCAAGCGGGTCTTCTTTGTCGATGAACTGCCGCGCAATACGATGGGTAAGGTGCAAAAAAACGAGCTGCGTAAGCGCTTTGGAGATACCTACCGAGCGACTTAGCTCTATAACCGCCTTACAAACACTGACGCCCCGCATAGGCGGGGCGTCAGTGACAATATCTACGTTGTGTTAGCGGTGGTCAGCCAGCAAACGAGGCGTACATAATCACCACTAATACCACAAGCACAATGCCGGTTGGCACAGCGCCCTTCCAGGGAGTGAGATCGACATCGCCCGAATCTTCTTGCACCCAGGCGGTGGCGCGGGGACGCAGCTTACCAATGATCAGCATCACGGCAACCAACAGCACGAACACAGCGGCGACAAAGTGGAACTCATGCATCACCATCGGCAGCTTGTTAAACGGCGGAACAAAGTAGCCTGCTGCGATCAGCAAACAGCCCCCTACTAACGCTACTTTAGCCGCCATGGGAGGCACGCGTTTGGTCAGAAGCCCCACCAGAACAACCGCCAAAATAGGGATAAAGTAAATCGCGTTCATCTTCTGCAGGTAGCCAAATAGACTATCCTGGCCTGCCAACAGCGGCGCAATAATCATGGTCGTTACGGCCATAATCCAGCCAAATACCTTGCCTGATTTCACGACCTCTTCTTCAGTGGCATCTTTTTTCAGCACACCTTTATAGATACCCAGGCTGAAAATCGTGGTGGTACTGTTTAGCGCCGAGTTAAACGAGGAGAGAATCGCCCCGACCATTACCGCAGCAAAGAAACCTGTTAGGTACGGCGGCAACACGTTAAACACCAAGTGGCCATACGCTTCGTCCGCGCGAACGCCTTGGTCGGCGTAAAGGTGGTAAGCAATGATCCCCGGCAGCACCAGATAGAGCGGGCCTAACAGTTTAAAGAAGCCGGTCAGCAACACACCTTTTTGGCCTTCTGCGAGGTTTTTTGCCGCAAAGGTGCGCTGAATAATTTGCTGGTTCGTCGTCCAGTAAAACAGGTGTAGCAACAGGACGCCGGTAAAAATAGTCGAGAACGGCACCTGCTGGTCAGGACCACCTACCGAGTTAAATTTACTCGGATCGCTCTCTTTCAGAATGCTCCAGCCTTCCATGATGCCACTGCCATTGCTCACTGCCTGAAGGCCGAAATAAACGATGACAAAGCCCCCGATCAATAGACCGACGCCATTCAAGGTATCTGAGACCGCTACCGTACGCAGGCCACCAAACAGCGCATAGACCGCGCCGATGATGCCAACCGTCCAGACAGTGGCCCACAGCAGCGCCGTACTCGACTGAATGCCGGTAAGCCCTTGAAGATCAAGCATGCCCTGTAAACCAATAGCCCCTGAATAGAGAATGATAGGCAACAGCACAACGGCGTAAGCAATCAAGAAAATCACATTGGCAATCAGTTGAGTACCGTTATCAAAACGTATTGCTAACAGCTGTGGAAGCGTTGCGATTCCACTTTTAAGAAAGCGCGGTAGGAAAAACAGCGCCAGTGCTACCAAAGCGATCACCGCAATCACTTCCCAGGCCATAACACTCAGACCATCGGTAAACGCGGAACCGTTTAGCCCAACCATCTGCTCAGTTGAGAGATTGGTCATCAGCAGTGAGGCGGCTATTAGTGGAAAGGTTAGTGTCCTTCCGGCTAAGAAATAGCCACTCGTACTTCGGTGATCATCTCTACGCGTAATGCGCCACGTAACAAAGGCCACCAGGCCGGTAAAAAAGAGAAACGATGCCAGCGTTAGGGCATGCATGGGAAGGTCCTTGGGAGTAGTCGCTTATCGGCAGGCGACGCAGTGAATGTAGGTAAAATTACCAATATTCACAGGCATTCTAAGGAGATGAAACGATTCAACTATTATTCTTTAGTAGCAATAAAAAGAAAATAAGACGTTTTTTTACTACCTAAGTGTTTTTTACAAGTTGCTACGGTGGTTGATCACTACGGAAGGAGGGGCCAAGTCATAAGGGCTAAGTCACAAGTGCTAAGTCGCACGGATCAAGCCGCACAGTCCATGTCACAATGATGTTACTTTAGCGGCCACTCATCACGCTTGATTTCATCGCAAAGTGCATCACCTTTGTCACAGCATTTACCTGTCGAGTGACGTAGCGTTAATGAGAAAACTGGACAGCCTTCATAAAAGCCGCTGAAATCGTCATATGATAGGCTTCTTGTAACGTTATTTAACGCTAAGCAATCAGTGTTAGCACTTCCTACTTACTAGCGTCACCAGTTAACTCGGAGCAGAAGCGATAATGACAGCGCGTTGGAAATCCTTGCCATTACGGTTACGACTGTTTATCTCATTTGGAACGGTATTGGCACTGGCTATGCTGCTAGCGCTCTACCTGCAGGCCCGTTCACATAGCCAGGCGCGCTTGGAAAACTTGCTAAACGAAGAGCTGCCTAGTCAGGTAGAGGGCCTTGCCACCCGGCTAACGCTTAGGTTGAGTCCAGCGCTAGCGTTGTCAGAAAGCCTAGCCGACAGCTATTTCATTGAGCAGTGGGTGCGCAACGGAATGCCAGACACCGACCAGCCGGGCGTCATGCGCTATTTGTCACGTTTGATGGAACAGCTCGACACCGAACTGTTGTTTATCGCGGCTCAATATCAAGGGCGCGGCTACTACTTCCAGTACCGCGGTGGAGAGTTTCTAGAGCGGACGCTACAAGCGCCCGGCGGCGATGATGACTGGTACTATCAGTTTACCGATAGCGATACTGCTTATAATCTAAACCTAGACAGTGATACTTTCTCACCAGAAGAAGCGTTTGTCTTTTTAAATTTCCGTAGTCGTGAACAGGCACTCAATGGTCGCCCTCTTATTGTGGCTGGTGCGGGGCTGGATCTTTCTCGATTGGCGCAGCTAATTGAAGACTTCCGACTTGGCGAAACCGGCCGCGCCGCGTTACTCAATGCGGAGGGTGAGTTACTTATTCGCAGTGACGAGACGTCACTGGCAGCGCTTCAAAGCCAGGAATCAGCCAGCTTACTGCAAGATGAAAAAGAACTTCGTGTGCACGAAATCCAACGTGATAACCACACCTTTTTAGTCTCCACCCGCTGGTTACCCGAGCTGCAGCGCTACTTGATGGTTGAAGTTTCTAAAGAGGAGTATTTAAGCTCCATCAGAGAACGTTTTTTTGCATCGACGGGCTTCGGGCTTGTGATCCTCTTAGGTGGGTTGATTATTTTATACCCACTTACCGGCAGCTTGATCCGCCCCTTAACTCGCCTGCAACGCCAGCTTAAAGAGATTACCAACAGTCTCGATTTATCCCGCCGCGTAGACACCGATGATCAGGCTGAAATTGGCGATTTAGCGAATCAGACTAACGAGCTGCTAGCACGCTTATCTCGAACCATTATGGCGGTTTCCAACAACGCACTGGCACTCACTCAAGTGGCCGATCGCTTAGCGCAAACGGCGGGACTGTCGGGTATTCAAGGCGGGGACATTAGTCATGAAGCGAACCAGACGATGGCCGCCGCTGTAGAAGAAATGGCCTCGTCAGTGGCTGAGATAACCTCGACCATGGAGGAGCTTTCAACCTCATCTACACAAATCGCTGATCATTCGCAATCTGTGGTAGAAGTAGCCAATCAAACGCTTGAACGCAGCCGTAAGGGCAGCACAGCGATGCAACTGCTGCAGTCAAAAATGCAGGATATTCGCAGCGACAGCGAACAGAGCTTGACAGAAATCATGGCACTGGGCGCTAAGTCTAAACAAATCAGCAAGGTCATGGAGCTGATCAACACCCTTGCTGCGCAAACTAAACTGATTGCCTTTAATGCCGCCCTAGAGGCATCAAGTGCGGGCGAGTCAGGTCGCCGTTTCTCTGTTGTGGCAAACGAAATACGTCGCTTGGCAGATAGTGTTACTGACTCAACCCAAGAGATAGAAGGCCACACCGAAGAAATTCAAAATGCCATAAATCGTTTAGTTGTCGCCTCTGAAAAGGGAGCGTCTTCAATAGAGAAAGGCGTTGAGGTCAGTATTCATACCGCTCAAGACCTGGATGCACTACTCAAAGCGGCGAGCCAAACCAGTAGCGCAGCGCAGCAAATATCACTGTCAACCCAACAGCAGAAAACTGCTAGCAATCAGGTGGTTATTGCTTTGCGCGATATTGATACAGCCAGCTCACGTAATGCACAGTCAGTACGCAGCATTACCGAGATCAGCCAAGATATGATCAACATGTCGGCAGAGTTAAATGCGCTGGTGCAGGAATTTACCTTGGCTCAACAGGATGCAAACCACCAACGCCCTTCGTGAGGACGCTGCGATGAGTGCAATTCGGGTAGTGATGGCGGACGATAGCCAACTGGCACGTGACGTGCTGCGCGACATCCTCACCCGCGATGGCGACATTGAGGTGGTTGGTGAAGCCAGCAACGGGCGTGAAGCAGTGGAACTTGCCCACCGTTTATCGCCGCAGTTGATCACAATGGATCTGAATATGCCGGTCATGGACGGTCTCAGCGCCATTGAAGAAATTATGCATACCAAAGGGGTTCCTATCCTGGTGGTAAGCGACCGCTCTGATGCCGAAACGGCCTACCGAGCGCTCGATGTTGGCGCGCTAGAAGTGATGCAGAAGCCGACTCTTGATGATGAAGACGCACAACGGCTACTCGCGCGTGTCCGGCTTCTTTCGGGAGTGGCCGTTATTACTCGCCTACGGCGCCGATCAACCTCTGCCATGCCCGTTGCACCGGTAAACACGCGGCCTGTTGATCGCCCTAATAGGCCGAAAGCTTTCCAGCGTATTATCGCCATTGCTTGCTCAACCGGAGGGCCGCAGGCACTCGCCCATTTACTTAGCAAGCTGCCGACCAACTTTCCTGCACCGGTGGTGATTGCCCAGCATATCAGCCATGGCTTTATTGAAGGCATGGCGCACTGGCTGACATCGCTCTGTTCAATGCCCGTTTGCGTTGCTCAGCATGGTGAATCGCTAAAGCCAGGCGTTATTTATCTATCGCCATCGGAACGCAACTTGCGTGTCACGCCATCCCACCGCCTTCAACTACAGCAGAGCCCAGATAATTCGCTTTATCACCCCAGTTGCGATGCACTGTTAACGAGCGTCGCTAATGTTTATGGCCCAGAGGCTATTGGAGTGATTTTAACGGGCATGGGGCGTGATGGCGTTAGCGGCATGCGCGCTATTCATTTATCGGGAGGCTGTACCTTTGCCCAAAACGAAGCCAGCTCGGTTATTTATGGCATGAACCAAGAAGCGGTTAGTGCCGGTGTTATCCAGCATGTTGTTTCCCTTGATGAGCTCCCTGCCAGGCTCATTCGCGAGACCATTGGGCAACGGTTGTCTACCTGGACGAAATCGCTATGAGTTCGCTGACGCCGTTCAAGGATCTGGTGCATCGTCGCTGCGGTTTGCACTTAGAGGGCCTCGCTGAAGCTCGTCTCGTTAAAGCAGTGGAGGCACTTCAAACAGACACCGACATTAACGACACCTCGATGCTCATTGTGCAACTAGAGCAAAACGAAGCGATGTTTGATCGCTTCGTTAGTCAATTAACGGTGAACGAAACCTACTTCTACCGGGAGCCTGAAGCGCTGCACTGGTTAGCCGACACCTACCTCCCGCGGCGGCTGGCTGAAAAAGGTAAGCCATTGGCTATTTTCAGCGCCGGATGTTCTTCAGGTGAAGAGCCTTACAGTGCTGCTATTGCGCTATTTGAGCGCTACGGAGAGCGCGCCAAGCAACTCTTCCATATTACAGGGGGAGACGTTGATCAGCAGGTTCTTAGTAAAGCCCAAAAAGGCATTTACAGCGGCATGTCGTTTCGGGCACTGAACCCTGCGCTAAAACATCGCTATTTTCACCCAGCGGGCCGACGCTTCAAAATAGATGATGCGCTTCGCCACTGGGTCACCTTTTGTTCATTTAATGTCTTGCAGCCAAACGCAGACAAGCTAGGCCCCTTCGACGTCATTTTATTTCGCAACGTATCGATCTATTTTGATGAATCGACCCGGCGCGATATACAGCGCCACCTGAAGCAGCTACTGGAACCTCATGGCGTTTTGATGTGTGGTGTCACGGAAACATTAGGCAACGACCTGGGCATTTTGGAACTGCATCAGGCTCAAGGAGTGTTCTTTTTCCAAGAGAGCACCTTGCCCGGTGCCTTACCTGCCAATGATGAACCACCCTATCGCGACGATCCGTTGCCAGCCCCACCGGTGTTGTCAGAGATGCCTCCTCAACCACCTAAGAAAGAACCTGAGAAAGAACCCGAGAAAGAACCTGAGCACAAGCAGCCGATGGCATCGTTTAACGCGGCTTTGCAGCAAGCTCATCATTTACTGAACCAGAACGCATTTTCAGAAGCAGCCGCGCTACTTTCTGACCTTCTCGTGCAACAGCCTTGGAGTGTCGATGCGTTACTGCTGGCAGGTTTAGTGGCTCGCTGGCAGCAGAATTTTGCTGACGCTTACGACTACTTTAAGCGAGCCATTTACGTTGCTCCTGAGTGCTGGCCAGCTCACTTTTTTCAAGCTGAGCTTTTCCGACTAGGCGAGCTTAGTGATGCTCCCGAACAACGAAAGCGTGGCTATGCAGCGGTTATTCGCCTACTGGATGCGTCAAAACAGGCGGATGGTGGATTGAGCGTCATTGCGCCGCCTATTCCTCCGGGGGATGCCTACTTTTTGGCAACTCGCTACCTTGGTGCACAAGCAACGACACAGGGAGTGGGTTAATGGCACTGGATATTAAACGCTTTATTCAGCGCTTTATTGAAGAAGCGTCAGACCACTTGCCTCGTTTAAGGGAGGGTATTGAAGCGCTAGAACAAGGCGATACCCATCAAGAACGTATCAATGAGCTGTTTCGTGCGGCCCATACGCTGAAAGGCTCTTCGCGTATGCTGAAGCTGACGCCCATTACGGCGATCGCTCACAGTACAGAGGAGCTGCTAAGCGCACTACGCGATGGGACACAAACCGCTTCACCTGATGTCACGTGCCTGCTTAATCAAGCCACGGACGCGCTGTCTGATCTAGTTAGCCAACTTGCCCAAGGTGTTTCTCCAGCAGAGCTAGCGGAAGCCGACAATCAGCTTTGCCAAGCCCTGGAAAACGCCGCGGCGGGGAAGTCGTCCCCCGCACCCTCTCCTAAAACAAGCGTATCCGAGGACGATAAAGCCGAGAACGCAGCCCTCAACACTGCACCATCGGCAATGAAAAGCCCTGCTCTTCCGGCTCAAGAGCTACGCTTAACAGACACGGTACGCGTGCGTCTTGACCGCCTAGATGACGTTATTCGCCTGATGGGGGAAGTGTTGTCAGGGCACCACCATCTGCACTCACTCGTAGAACAGGCACGCAGCCTTGGCGCCTCGTTACCCAAAGATCAGCAGGCCCCCTTTAACGCTTTTAGCCGCGAGCTGAAGGACAGTGTGCTTTCCCACGACGGTCTAATGAGCGATCTCCATGACCGAGCTCTGCAAATGCGCATGCTACCGCTGAGCGTGGTGTTTGACCCCTTATCGCAAATGGCCAGAGACCTTGCCCATTCGCTAGACAAACAAGTCAATTGCCGTGTTCACGGCAGTGAGATTGAGCTGGACCGGCAGATGATAGATCGCCTCTCGGACCCGCTAATTCATCTACTGCGGAATGCGTTAGACCATGGCCTGGAAACACCCGCTGAACGGCAGGCAACTGGCAAGCCTACACGGGGGCAGTTATCGCTAGAGGCCTGGCAAGACGGCAGCTGGGTAGTGATTGAAATGCGTGATGACGGCGCGGGTATTTCCCTAGATGCGGTACGGCAAAAGGCACTCTCCAAGCAACTACTCAGTGAAGAGCTGCTGCTTACCCTAACCGAGCAGGAAACCTTAGAGCTTATTTTCTTACCCGGCTTCTCAACCAAACCCCTGATTACCGACTTTTCAGGTCGTGGCGTGGGGATGGATGTCGTCAAGCGAACGGTCATTGACGAGCTCAACGGTGATTTACGTCTAACCAGCCACCCGGGCAAAGGCACCTGTTTTACCCTGCGCCTGCCTTTATCGCTAGCCATGATGCGCGTTCTCCTGATCAACGTGGGCGCTGTCACGCTAGGTGTAACAGCACCTTATGTGTCAGAGCTTGTAGAGCATGCATCAACGGACTTTATTGATGCTGCCGGGCAAAAAACACTGATCCTGCGCAACGAGTTCGTGCCGGTCGTTTCACTTGCGGAATTATTAGACCTACCCTATACGCCCACTGATGCTGACAACTTACTGTTACTCGTCGTACATCAACGTCATCAAAAACTGGCGCTAATTATTGATGCCTTGGTGGATGAACGCGATATGGTAATTAAGCCGTTGCCCACGCATTTGCGCCATTTACCACTGGTTTCTGGCATGGTCACGCTAGGGCGCAATACGTTGGTTAGCCTATTACACGTGCCGACGCTGCTGGAACACTCGCGCCGCTATGCCCCGAAAGCGCTAGCTAAAACGGATCAACCGCCCCAGACACATCGTATACTCGTCGTCGATGACTCTCTGAACACCCGAGAAATTGAAAAAGATGTCTTAGAAGCCTGGGGATATCAGGTCACCCTGGCAGAAAATGGCCGTGATGGTCTGAACAAGGCCCTGGCTGACTCGTTTGATGCAGTGCTCACCGACGTTGAAATGCCTGTCATGGATGGCTTTGCGCTCACTGCGAGTCTGCGAGAAAATGAGATTTATCGTTATAAGCCGATTATCATTATCACATCACGAGAAAAAGAAGCAGACCGTCGGCGCGGCATTGAAGTAGGCGCCGACGCGTATATTGTCAAAGGCAGCTTTGATCAGAACAATTTGGTGGATACGCTAAAAGCGCTACTCGGCTAAGCACACGCCATGACGGAGGTTAATCATGCAAATATTGATCGTAGATGACGACCCGTTGGCCTGTGAAATGACAGCAACGCTGCTAGAGTTCCAGGGCTATACAACGGTCATGGCCAATGATGCCATGGAGGCCACACAGCTGTTGGATAGCTTGGACAGTATCGCGCTTATTGTTAGCGACATGCATATGCCGCTCATCAATGGGATAGAGTTCTTGGAAATGCTGCGTGAACAAGACGTTACCTTGCCTTTTATTTTGCTCACAGGCGACTCACCTAGTTCAACCCTTATGCAGACGCCTGGTTTAAACGCCTGCCTGCAAAAAGATGCGGAGCTAGAATCCACGTTAGGCAATGCCGTGACTCAAGCGCTCAACGGTTGAACGTTTGCCATTTGCATTACAGCGCACCGTTCGCCCACATGAACAGGTAGTCTGATGTCACCATCTGCTCCGACATTGCAACAAAAGCTGAACCAGCTGCGCCAACGCTTTATTGAACAGCTACCAGCACGTTTACAGAAAACCGTAACAAAGTGGCAACAAAGCCGACTTTCAACGGAGGCAGAGTCACGCCTAGCCCCGGAGCTTCACCGCTTTTTCCATAGCTTAAAAGGTACCGGCCGCTCATTGGGCTTTGAACGAATTGCCATGTTGGCAGATCAAGGTGAAGAACTACTCAAGGCGACGCCGGCTTCTGCCAGCCATGCTTTTGATGACCAGGCTATTAATGACATAAACAGCCTGATTTCAGAGCTTTTCCAGCAGCTCAGTGAAGAAATTGAGTACTTACAGTCACTGCATGGCCAGCAAACCGTACTGGCATCACTCAACAGCGTCGAATTCTCATCAGTAGCGCCACAGACACGCAGTAAGCGTCAGCGGCTTATTTATCTATGTGACGATGAGCCCGACCAAGTCGACCAGTTGCTACATCATCTTCGCTGTTTTGGGCATGAAGTGGTCCATTTTGAAGACACAGAGTCATTTTTTAATGCGGTCATTACCCGCCGCCCCGACGCGGTCATTATGGATGTACAGTTTCCGCAAGGTAACACCGCGGGTACTGAAACGCTGACCAGCCTGAATAAATTAATCGGAGAGCGGCTGCCCTCCATCGTACTGTCGTCCTATGGTGACTTTTATTCACGACTGAGTGCTGTTCGAGCTGGCTGTAATGGGTACTTTACCAAGCCCATTAAGCCACTGGATTTAATGTTAGCTATCGACGAGCTCACTAGCCCCTTGGATGAAGAACCGTTGCGCGTGTTGGTCGTCGATGATGAACCCGACGCTGCCAGCTACCACTCATTGATGCTTGAAGAAGCCGGCATGATTGTTCAGCAGGTGCATCACCCTGCTGACGCGCTAAGCGCTTTAGACCGCTTTAGCCCTGACTTACTGTTAATTGATATGTATATGCCGGTATGTTCTGGTGAAGAGCTAGCGACAATTATCCGCCAGCAATCCGCGCATATTGGCCTGCCCATTATTTACCTATCTAGTGAAACAGACAGCCAAAAGCAGCTACTGGCCATGACGGCAGGCGTAGAAGCCTTTATTACCAAGCCGGTTACCCCTGACGAGCTCGTGTCTGCGGTACGGCTTCGTGCCGAACGCCTGCATCTACTGCGTTCGCTGATGACCCAGGACAGCATGACAGGGCTTTATAACCACAGCACCACGACGGATCTTATCGGTAAAACACTTGCTCAGGCATATCGTGAAGGTAGCCAACATGCGATGGCCATGCTCGACATTGACCATTTTAAAACGATCAATGATACCTACGGCCACCTAGCGGGTGACCAGGTCATCATCACGCTGGCGCGGCTGCTAAAAACCCGCTTGCGCATATCCGATATCATCGGGCGTTATGGCGGTGAAGAGTTTGTCGTATTGCTAAAAGGGGTCACCGCAAAGCGCGCAGCCGAACTTATTGACGAACTGCGCCACGATTTCGAACAGGTAGATTTTCATGCTGGCGGAGAGCGCTTTCGCTGCACCTTCAGTGCAGGCATTAGCAGTTTTCCCAGCCAGCCTTCCACTGAAGCGTTACGCCTAAGCGCGGACCAAGCACTTTACCTAGCAAAACGGCAGGGGCGTAATCAAGTAGTCATTAATAACGAGAACGACGCAAAAGGAAAAGCGCAACCGAAGCAACCCGGTGTGAAAAAACAATGACCAACACCCATCAACAGCATGACAACCCGTCTCTTTCGCTCGAAGAGGCACTAGCACGTCAGAGTAACGATGACACGATTATTGACGTGGACGAACCTTGCCAGCAGTTGGTGTTATTTCGCCTAGCGGAGCAACGGTTCGCTTTGCCCGGCAGTGCGGTCAATGAAATTTTGAATGGTGATCAACCGGTTTATTTCGTGCCTGGCTTGCCTGCTTCTACGGAAGGTGTGATTCACTTGCGCGGCAACATTGAATCGGTGGTAACCCTACAGGCAGTTCTCGGTCTCCCCCCTACGGAACAAACGGGCATGCTGTTAGTCGTGACCGCCGCGGGCATTCGCAGCGCCGTTCGTATCGATTATTTAGAGGATGTTTGCGACATCCCGATCAGCGCACTGAAACCGGCACCGGACACCCTCGCCAGCCAACTAATGCCTTATGTGAGCGCCCTCTGGCAACCTGATGTAACGCCAGCAGAGGGCGGCGAAAAAGAGACTAACGGCGATTCTGTCGAAGGCAGCGCGGCCATTGCCCTGCTGGATCCAGATGCTTTATTCAACGCCTATCAACAAGGCCTAGGGTAAGCCCATGGCCATTGGCGCGCCGAATCACTCCTTAGACGCAGCGTCCCACGTTGCTTTAGTGCTGTTTAGTGCTGGCCATACGCTCGCCGCCATCGAAGCACGCCACGTCGCGGGGTTAGCGAAATCGGCCCACCTACCGCGTTGCGCGAATGCCGAGTGCCTGTTGCTTAACGCGCCATTGTTGAGCGTAGCCCCCACCCACTGGCTGACCCTTCAGGATACCAACGGCGCTTGGCAGTTAGGCGTGACTGGCGACGTCGCCTTAGCGCACACACCGATAACGGAGCTGTTTCCATTACCTCCTTTAATTGCCGCACGCCACGTCAGCCCCGCCCTACGAGGCTTAACGATGGCCAACCAAACGGTACGTTTGTTGTTTGATGGCGCAGCGCTAACGCTGCAACCATAAACAGCGCACCAACGTGCCTTTTTCTACCTGCTGGTGCGGATCAATCACCGCTAACGCATCTACACTAATACAGGATGACAGCACGCCAGAGTTTTGGTCTTCAAACGCATCAGCAATGATGCCCGCTTCGCTAAAACGTAGCGCAACACGCATATAGTGCTGGCGCGGGCCGGTCTGAGTAGCGAAGTTAGCGGAGGCCGTCAGCGTAGGTAAGGCGTTCAACGCCGAACACCCCAGTAACGCACCCATCAACGGTCGTAAAAATAACCACGCGCCCACAAACCCAGAAACAGGGTTACCCGGCAGTCCTACAAAGCGCGCCTCACTGTCGTCTTGGCGTGGCAAACGGCCCAGCGCCAGCGGCTTTCCTGGGCGAATCGCCAGCTTCCACATATCTAATTGGCCTAGCGATTCCAGCGCGGCTTTGACATGGTCTTCCTCACCCACGCTGACACCACCCGTACTTACCACCACATCGGCGTCCGCCGCTGCGTTTGTGAGCAGCGCAACGGTCTGGTCGAAATCGTCCGGCACACTCACTAGTTGGACCACCTCCGCGCCAAACGTCTCTAACAGTCTCTTCAGCATCGGCCGATTGGAGTTATACAGTTGACCTGGTTTTAACGGCGCGCCTGGATCAATGATCTCATCGCCAGTCGACAGTAGCGCTATCCGAGGGCGACGGCGCACGCTAACGTGGGTAACCCCTTGACCGGCCAAATGCCCTAACGCGGCAGCCTCCAAGCATTCACCAGCGGGCAGCAGTAACTCACCGCGGCGCACATCACGACCCTGGCGGCGCACGTTATCACCTACCGGCAGCGCATCCGGCATCAATGCCTGGTCACCCTCCTGAGTCACTCGCTCCTGCATCACCACACAGTCGGCCCCTGGGGGGATCTCACCGCCGGTAAAAATCCGTGCGCAACTGCCTTCCGCCAGCGGCACTGCCGGGCTGCCTGCCGCAATACGCTGGCTGATCGGCAACCACTTACCCGCATCACTGGCACGCAGTGCATAGCCATCCATTGAGCTATTATCAAACGGCGGTACGTCTAACTGCGCGGTAATGGCTTCGGCCAGCACGCGCCCAGCAGCGGCCTCAAGCGGTATACACTCTGCACCGAGCGGCGTGACATCTGCCAACAGCGCTTCAAGCGCGGCACTTATCGGCTGTAGCTCAGCCATGCTGCCCCCGGCCTGGGATAACTAGGTTGGCGAAATTACAAGGCTTATGACGGCTATCCAACTGCTCGGCCAAAATGCCGTCCCAGCCAGTACGGCAGGCGCCGGTTGAACCCGGCAGGCAGAAGACAACCGTAGCGTTGGCTAAGCCGCCGAGGCAACGGCTCTGAATGGTCGAGCTACCGATCTCATCGCCGCTTAGTTGGCGAAAGCGCTCGCCAAAGCCTTCGATACGCTTATCCAGCAGCACCGAAATAGCTTCAGGTGTCGAGTCTCGCCCGGTAAAACCTGTACCGCCCGTGGTAATCACCACCTGTACATTTGTGTCGGCAATCCACTGGGCGACTACCGCACGAATTTGGTAGACGTCATCCGGCACGATGCGTTTCTCTGCCAGGGTGTGCCCAGCTTCGGTTAAACGCTGCACCAGCGCCTGGCCGGAGCGGTCAGTCTCATCCGTGCGTGTATCAGAAACCGTAAGCACGGCGACTTTAAGAGGTACCATTGGCTCACTCATCAACGTCATCCCTATTTGGCTGCTTTCTTTTTAGCATGGTGCGCTTCCCAGGCAGCCTTCTGCTCGGCAGTCGCAGGCGGCTGATAGAGCTCCTTCCATTCACTATAGGGCATCCCGTATACATACTCTCGGGCTTCTTCGTAGCTGAGAGTTTCATTGCGCGATTCAGCGGCAGACACCAACCATTTCGATAAACAGTTGCGGCAAAAATCCGCCAGAATCATCAGATCGATGTTCTGCACATCCTTATTGTCGTCTAAATGCTGTAACAAACGCCGAAACGCGGCGGCTTCTAGCTCTGTACGCGTCGTTTGGTCAAATTCATTAAACGCTGACATTGGCGATCCTCTTATCAAGTAACTTTAGAGCAGCATAACAAAAGACACCGCCCGAAGGCGGTGTCGAGTGGCAATTAAGCGAACCGGCTAGCTAGGTTTGGTAGCGGAAACATCGCCACTACTGCTGCTCGTTTTTTGTGCCGCGATTTCCTCTTCGCTCATGGCTGTATCTTTGACCTCCTCGTACCACAAATTGTGGTGCTCTTTGGCCCAGGTTTCATCGACATAGCCAGTGGTCATACCTTCCAGTGAGCCTTCCGTACCGACAGTACCAATATAGATATGGCCTAGCGCGACAGCCGTCAACCCAAGCGCACCCACCGCATGGATAATGTTGGCCCACTGCATGGTATCGCGGCCTTGGCCATAGTTGGGGAAGTCGAGCACAAAACCACTCGCGATCACCATCAAGCCAGCAGTGGCTAATAGCCAGTACCACGCTTTTTCGCCACCGTTGGCAAAACCCGCGTCAGGATGGTGCTTGCCTGTTAATCCACCTGCCTTTTTAAACCATACCCAGTCATGCTTCTTAGGAATATTGTCTTTCAGCAAGCTGATTAACAGTACAACCAGTAGCACACCGAATATCGGGCCAAGATAGTTATGCAGCACTTTGGAAGCTGAAATCATCCATGCCCAGACGGCGTCGCCAAACAGCGTGCGGAACACAAACTTACCAAACAGCAGGTTCAACCCTGTTAATGCCAAGGTGATAAACAGGGTGGCAACAGTCCAGTGCAGCGAACGCATTAGCAACGACCAGCGCAAAAGCTTACGCCCTGTGCGCGGCTCATCGAGATGTTTGCGCCCAACCATAAAGTAAAACAGCGCAATCACCACGATCATCCCGCCAATCGCAATCAAACCAAACGGCGACACCCAACGGTTACGGATCTCGCGCCAGGTTTCGCCACTCGAATTGATCAGACTGTAGTTACTGTCAAAGCGCGAGTCGCGGTAGTTAGGCCCTGTTTCACCACTGCGCACCTGACGCCACTGATCTGCACTGATACCTGGAGCAGCGGTCACCATCTCGCGGTCTGTGTCAGCCTGGGCAACCGCTAGTTGGGACATGCCAAGGCTGGCAGCCAGCAGCAGAAACAGGATGCCGATACGCCAACAGCGCTGGAAAAACGCCCTTACCCAGAGTGCTAGCGCAGGCGCCTCTGGTGTCATTGTGGTCGTGGTCATCGTTGTCATGACACGCCTCCTTACCCTTTACGGGCAGCATCGTAGGCAAGGTTGTCAGTACTGGCCTGGGGGTTATTCGACCAAGCACCATCTTTATGGCCACGATGGACGACACGCTGACGGAAAATATCGGCAACATCTTGCGCATCACCCGCTAGAAGGGCTTTGGTAGAGCACATTTCCGCACATAGCGGCAGCTTGCCTTCCGCGATGCGATTGGAGCCGTACTTCTCGTACTCCTCCTCTTTGCTCTCGGCGGGGCCGCCTGCACAGAATGTGCACTTGTCCATTTTTCCGCGCTCGCCAAATGCATTTTGTTGTGGAAACTGCGGTGCGCCAAAGGGGCACGCATACAGGCAGTAGCCACAACCAATGCACAGGTCTTTATCGTGCAGCACGATGCCATCATCAGTTTTATAGAAGCAGTCAGTCGGACATACCGCCATGCATGGCGCATCGTCACAGTGCATACAAGCAACTGAAATCGACATCTCATCCGCTTCGCCGTCGTTAAGTGTGACCACCCGGCGACGCTGGATACCCCACTCCACATCGTTGGCATTTTTACAGGCGGTGACACAGCCGTTGCACTCGATGCAGCGCTCGGCGTCACACATAAATTTCATTTGAGCCATGGTGTTCTCCTCTCACCAGCGCGGGCATTTACCCACGCTGGGCTCTGTCAGGTCGGTCGAGACGTTTATTGGCTTAAGCCCGCTCAATTCGGCAGATGGTGCACTTGGTTTCCTGCATCAGTGTCACCGGGTCATAGCCATAGGTGGTGGCTGTGTTAGCCGCCTCACCAATGACGTACGGGGCAGACCCTTCCGGATAACGATCCCGCAAGCTCTCGCCTTGGAACATGCCGCCAAAGTGGAACGGCATAAAGGCAACTTTGCGATCAACCCGAGGCGTGACCAAGGCTTTCACCTTCACTCGGCCGCCTTCTGCACCCTCAACCCATACGTCGTCGCCATCACGTACGCCAATGTCATTAGCATCCGCGGGGTTCATCTCGACAAACATCTCTTGCTGTAGCTCGGCCAGCCACGACATAGAACGTGTTTCTTCACCGCCTCCCTCGTATTCGACCAAGCGACCCGACGTGAGAATAATCGGATAATCAGCGCTGTTATCACGATCCTGGATGGTTTTGTACATCGTGGGCAGACGCATAATTGAGTCAAAGTCGTCCCAGGTGGGATAGCGTTCGACCAGATCGCGACGGGTGGTGTATAGCGGCTCGCGGTGTTTCGGCACTGCATCAGGGAAGGTCCATACCACGGCACGCGCTTTCGCGTTGCCATAAGGCGCGCAACCACGACCAATCGCCACCCGCTGGATACCGCCTGAGAGGTCGGTTTTCCAGTTTTTACCTTCCGCGGCCGTTTTCTCAACGTCAGTCAGATCATCCCACCAACCGAGGTCTTTAAGCAGTTGGTCGGTAAACTCGGGGTAACCGTCATCAATCTCGCCACCTACTGGCGCAGAGCCCTCAGCCAGCAAATTAACGCCGTCGCGCTCAATACCAAAACGGGCACGGAAACCCATACCGCCTTCCATTACCGGCACGCTGGTGTCATAGAGGTTGGGTGAGCCAGGGTGATTAAACTCTGGTGTGCCCCAGCACGGCCACGGCAGCCCGTAGTAATCACCGTCGGCAGGGCCACCTTGGGCACGCAAGTTCTGAAAGCTGAAGGTATGCCAGTTTTTCTGGTGCTCTTTGAGGCGCTCGGGGCTTTGGCCGGTGTAGCCAACAGTCCACATGCCACGGTTGATTTCACGCAACACGTCATCAATCAGCGGCTCGTTGCCGTTCATCTCAAAGTTCTTCACGAACTCATTACCAAAGCCAAGCTTGTTGGCAAATAGGTACATAATTTCGTGATCAGGCTTTGATTCAAATAGCGGCTCAATGACTTTGTCGCGCCACTGAATAGAGCGGTTGGTTGCCGTCACGCTGCCGGTGGTTTCAAACTGAGTCGCTGCAGGCAGCAGATAAACACCATCAGAGCGGTCATGCATCACCGAGGCAACCGTGGGATAAGGGTCAACAATGACCATCATCTCAAGCTTCTGCATGGCTTTTTGCATTTCCACGCCGCGGGTTTGCGAGTTGACCGCGTGTCCCCAGTAGAACATTGCTTTTAGCGCGGTGCGCTGGGAGATATTTTCATCCTCTTCCAGTACACCATCTACCCAGCGAGATACGGTAATACCGCTGGAGTACATCGGTTTTCCATCAGCATACTCGGTATCGTCAAAGCGGCCTTTTAGCCACTCATAGTCGACATCCCACACCTGGGACCAGTGCTGCCATGCGCCTTCAGATAACCCGTAATAACCGGGAAGCGAGTCACAGCCAAGGCCGAGATCGGTAGCACCCTGTACGTTATCGTGGCCCCGCAAAATGTTGGCTCCACCACCGGACTTACCAATATTGCCCAGCGCCAGCTCTAGAATACAGTACGCGCGAGTATTGTTGTTACCGGTGGTGTGTTGGGTACCGCCCATACACCAGACCACGCAGCCCGGACGATTGTCAGCAAGCCGTTTAGCCACATCGAACATATCCGCTTCCGGTACGCCAGTAATGTCTTCCACGACACTCGGGGTGAACTGAGCCACCTCTGCGCGCACCTCATCCATACCGTAAACACGCTGGCTGATATATTCGCTGTCTTCCCAGCCATTCTCAAAAATGTGCCACAACAAGCCCCAAATATAAGCAACGTCCGAGCCAGGGCGCAGGCGTACGTATTTATTGGCTTTTGCTGCGGTACGCGTAAAGCGCGGATCCGCGACGATGATGTCGCAGTTATTACGCTCTTTAGCAATGAGAATATGCTGCATCGCGACCGGGTGGGCTTCACTCGGGTTGGAGCCGATGAACAGAATCGCCTTGCTGTTCTGCATATCATTGAGCGAGTTGGTCATCGCCCCGTAACCCCAGGTGTTAGCAACACCTGCCACGGTAGTGGAGTGACAAATTCGCGCTTGGTGATCTGTGTTGTTGGTGCCCCACATGGAGGCCAACTTGCGCATCAAATACGCCTGCTCGTTATTAAACTTGGCCGAGCCAAGCCAGTAAACACTGTCGGGGCCATGGGCATCACGCAGTTCAAGCAGCTTGTCGCCAATTTCATTAACCGCGTCGTCCCAACTCAGTCGCTGCCATTCACCCGCCACTAGCTTCATGGGGTATTTTAGACGACGGGTGGAGTGACCGTGCTGGCGTAGCGAAGCCCCTTTGGCACAATGCGCACCGCGGTTAATCGGGTGGTCAAAAGCGGGCTCTTGTTTTGTCCAAATGCCTTCTTGAACTTCTGCATAGACACCACAGCCCACCGAACAGTGGGAGCAAATGGTGCGCTTGGTCTCAACGGGTGAGTCTAATACGGGAG
Source organism: Halomonas sp. 3A7M (assembly GCF_014897875.1). Taxonomy (NCBI): domain Bacteria; kingdom Pseudomonadati; phylum Pseudomonadota; class Gammaproteobacteria; order Oceanospirillales; family Halomonadaceae; genus Halomonas; species Halomonas sp. 3A7M. The sequence goes on along the minus strand of NZ_JABUZD010000066.1, from coordinate 48,912 downwards.
TTTTATTCGCCGACTCGGCGCGCTGCATCATCGGCGCGCCCATAAAGCCCGCAGCTGCGACGCCACCGGTGGCGACGCCACTACGCTTTAAAAATTGACGACGGGAGATTCCAAGCCCTGAAGCGTTGGGAGTATTAGTTTTGCGAGTTAGACGCATGGCAGTTCTCCTGGCATTTCGCCGTCAATCACGCAGCGACGCATAGTACGCACGAATATGGTCAGTTTCGTGGTAGTTCGTTGTTTGTTTTTTAGGCTCAATCGACGTGGTGCTATCGGCTTGAGCTAGCGTGACGTGACCTACAGCAGCGGCCGCACCGGCAGCGGCGGTACCTAGCCCAACGGTTTTCATAAACCGGCGGCGCTCAGGGTTGTGTGACGAGTGCATGGGTTTCTCCTCTATCATGCCCTTATTCTTCTGCATGGCCTGCTGGCCCTATTATTCGCTTACCGCTGCGCACTGCCACTCACGGTGTGACGTCGCGCGCCGCGTCAGTTGCGGTTGTCGTTGGCTCCACAATCCGCACCGCTTGATAGGCCGCTCTTTCGCTCAACGTTGCCTGCTCGCTTTCCATGAACGCGCCGCCTAACTGGCCAAGCGATGCGTAAAAAACAGTGTCTACTCTAGTGAGGTCGTCAAAGCAGTGCGTTGACCAGGGAGCAATGTGTTGCTGGAAAAAGTAGCTCTGCTCGCTGCTTTGGGACGTAATTAGCATCGCCATCACCTCACATATAGCAGCCAAATGATCTTCTGGCTCGCGGGTATGCTCGCTACGCTCAAACCCCAGCGCCCGAAGATCCTGGCGTAATGCAACTAATGCTGCCTCCATTAATTCCCCGTTACGGTACCAAGACGCGTAAGGCACTACCTCGCCCTGAATGACGCCAACAAGAAGGCGAAAGTGGGCACGCTGAAGGCTATCTACACTACTTTGGCCAGTAGCACTTGAGAGCGCTGCCCAACACTCAGCCAGTCGGCTGCCGTCTTGTTCAATGTCTAGGCTGGCTAGCCACGTTAATAACTCACTGTCAGGTGCTTGCCGTAGCAGGCTGGCTAAAAGCTGATAAATATCGGCCCGCAGTGCGTCGGTCTCGCTAAGTGTGGGCATTGCATCACTCATTGCTTTACACCTTTAGTTGCGCATCAGGGTCACGGATCATAGTTTTCCACACATCTTTGACCCGGCAGTCCTCGCACATTTCTAGCCGCGCTAGTGCATCGCCCGCGAAATAGGGGTGGTTAGCCAGCTTCGCTTTGATCGTTGCTACCGTACTGGCAGTGGCAAACGGCTTGCCGCAGCCAATGCACTCAAAGGCCGCCTCTTCGTGGCAAATTTGCCGTGTGTCGCGTTCCGGTGCAGCCAAAAAACCAGGCAGCAGCGTAATCGCGCTTTCAGGGCACGCCTGTTCACATAGCCCGCACTGCACACAGTCGGACTCCAAGAAACTTAGCGCGGGTGTATCGCCCCCTGCTTTCAATGCAGGCGTCGGACAATTACTAACGCAGGCATGACAAAGCGTGCAGGCTTCACGATCTACTTGAATGCCACCATAAGCGGCCCCTTCAGGCATGCTATGCCGGTCATTGCTAGGCGCTCCAAGTGCCGCCAGTGTTGCTAGCACTTGATTAAAGCGGGCGCGCTTATGGGGGTCGGTAAAGGTCAGCGCAGCGTCGGTTAAGGGCGTAAGCGTGGGAAGTGCATCGCGCTCATCAGTCGGTTCCGGCTGCAGCAGCTTAATCCGCGTAGTGTCATGCCCCAGCGCTTCTAGCAGGCCGTGGGCTTGGGCGACTTGATGGATGATGAACGTGGTTAAACGAGGCGGCATCTCATCGTGCAACTGAATACGCACTTCAGCAGCGCCGTTCGCCAACGCGGTAAGCCACTGATCGTGGCCAGCAGCACCCAGCTCTTCAAGCGGGACATCAAGCAGATGGCCTGGCGTAACAACACCTGCTTTGCGTTCAGCATCCAGAAAGTCATGGGTGACAAAGCGCATCACAGGCGCTTGACCACCCGCCTCCCGGTAGGCGGCCAGCCACGTCGCTAAGGTGTCTTGCTGACGACGGGTTTCCGGCAGGCGAAATTCAATCGCACCGGTTGGGCAAGCGCTGGTACAACTGCCCACCCCTTGGCACAGGAACGGGTCAATCTCAATACGCGATTCAATGCGTCCCTGAATGCTGGAAATAGCATCTGCGGGGCAAACATCCAAACAGCGCGTACAGCCAACGTTGCCACTCGAGGAATGTGCACAGAGATCACTATTAACCTGGAAATAACGCGGTTTATCGAATTCACCGACGAGTTCAATAACGCTTTCCAGAACCTCACCGCGCTGAGCTTCTTGGGCTAACCAATTCAGGCACACATAGCCCGGTGGTGGGATTTCCCATACATGAGTAGCCTTCGACATGCCTGCTGCCGTTAAGTCGAGCACCACATCAAACACGTCGCGCTCAATAAGCGCTTGAGCCAGATTGAGCGTGTCGCTATCCGCGGGCGCTATTTCAACGCGAAAGGCACCAAGATACCCCGTGATTCGCAGTTGGGATTGCTGGGTATCGGTTAGCGTTTGGCAGGTGAGAGGCTCGCTGGCAGCCGCTAAATCAACTGCAGCATCAGTTGTCAGCAGCGTCAACGATGCCAAGCCACGACCCTGTAACACTCGGGCAGCTTGGCTAACCTCGTGTGAATTACCCAACAACAGCGCATGGCCACGGCTGTGATAAGTCACGTTAGCAGGCGTTAAGTTAACCGGCCACGAGATACGCTGGCGTACCGCTTCGCGGGCGGTGACGTTAATCTGGTCATCTACCGATGCCAGTTGGATTCGTTGGTTCATGCATTCTCACGGTCAGAAAGTCATTTTTTTTATAATTAAAAGTCATGTTTTTTTACTTTAATGGCATATCTTAATGCTTTCTCTAACTTGAGCGTAGGTGCCTAGGCGTTTTTTGCCACTTTAAAGCGCATTGGCGTCTCAACGCTTCATCGTCATAACGACAGCAACCCATTGTTTATAAAACAATCACTGCCTATTTATACATTCGTCTACTTCATCACCAGACAAATCAGACTGGTCGTCTAGCGGCTGTTTTTGTACAAAACCACTATCACTTGTACAGGCATTAACGTCTTCAAGTGGGGTAGGAATGCTGCCATCCGCGATGTTCTCATCGTCTGCTTCTGCGGGCCTATCGACTGCCTCTTCCGCTTTGTTTGCCCAGCGGCGAAGCTTGCCTGCCAGTTCAGTGGCCATAGGCTTAAGCTGCTGACGATAATCAGCATCGTAGTCATCCAAACCATCGCGCACGTTGTAGTTACCGGTGGCCCATAGCCTTTTTAGGGCACGGCGGCGCAGTGCAGCGCTAACACCCGGCGCCATGAACGCGCTGAAATCACTGCCTGCCGGTAAGTGATCAGGGTCGGGTAAGGTGTGATCCAAGCTACCAGGAAGGGGGCGCGCGTCATCGACGCTAGCCTCTGCACCCAACGATTCAGTATCGCTGGAAGTAGCACTTAGCGTATCGGCCTCTAGCCCTAGCTCTGACGTCGGCTCTGCACTGCCGTTGGGAGGGTTGTCTAATGCTGCGTCTGCTTCGCCGCTTTCAACGCCACGCTTTTTACGTGACCAGCGTTCAAGTCTGCTCACTGGGGCTGCTCCTTGGTCGGGGTTTCTTTAGCCCGACCGGCTCCCTTATGCTTCTTTTTGCGCTTTTCTGGTGGTGCTTCACCATGACGCGCTAAATAGCTTTCCAGCCATACCTGAATCGCCATCGGCATCGATGCTTCGAGTACCTGTTGTTCACCATCAAGCCAGCCCGCCGCGACATCTTGGCTTGCGGTAATAGCATCAGGCTTGGGCGCTTGCCCGGTAAAACCAGCGCGAACAAAAAGACGCGGGGTTGCTGACGTAAGGTTAAAGCGGTAGGCCGCACGCTCGGTCATCGACAGTTGAAGGCGAAGCACATAGTCACCTTGCTCACCTGGCGTGAGCTCAGCGATACGCCATTGCGTTAAGGTAAAGCCCCTCACCTGCTTGGGCTCTGCCACCAAGGTAATGCTCAAAGAGCGCAGATTATCACTCATACGGATAGACCACCTTAGACCTTGAATGGGTAGACAAGTAAGCCTTTTGAGCGCCATCATCGTCAACTCAGAGTGTTTTACTCAACTATTATAATTTACATGTATGCGTTACATGATTCTTCACTAGGTTCCAACGAGGATTGCGGATGCCCGCCCTTCAGTTAAGCCGAGCCCGCTTACCGGCCACGACGACAATCGATGTGCTAGATGCTTACGGCGACTCTCGCCAACAAGCCATCGCCGCAGAGCGCGCGCTAACGGTTTATCTCAATAAGCGTGAAATTGTCACGCTAATGACGCTGGGCGATGACCCAGAAGCCTTGGTGGTGGGCTACCTACGCAACCAGGGATTACTGCGCCGCGCGGAAGATTTATCGGCGGTACAGGTGGATTGGGAGGTAGAGTCCGCCGCCGTCGTCACCGATTATTTACCTGACGATTTAGACAACCGGCTGAGTACCCGTACCGTCACCACGGGTTGCGGTCAGGGGACCGTGTTCGGCAAATTACTGGAACAAACATCGCTCTCTGTGTTACCTGAGACAACGCTGGCGCAATCAACGCTTTATCAGTTGCTAACCAATTTGAATACCTACAACGAGACTTATCGCAGCGCGGGAGCAGTACACGGTTGCGCGCTGTGCCAGCAAAGCCGCGTGCTCGACTTCGTTGAAGATGTCGGACGTCACAATGCGGTGGATACCCTGGCAGGCCACCAGTGGCTCAACCAGGCCGAAAGCAGCAGTGCTGATATTTTCTATACCACTGGCCGCTTAACTTCCGAAATGGTGTTGAAAGTGGCGCAAATGGGGATCAGCGTGCTGGTTTCACGTTCAGGGGTGACCCAAAAAGGTGTGGAGCTGGCGGAACGCTTCGGCGTGATGCTGATTGCTCGGGCTAAAGGCAAACACTTCCAGGCGATTAATACCGCTAACCGCCTAACGTTAGATGCCATTCCAGCCAAACCACCCAGCGCACGCACCTCTAAGGAGGCCGGTATATGATCACCCCACAAACCCTCACTGGCATGATTCTCGCGGGCGGCGAAGGCCGCCGTATGGGTGGGCGTGACAAAGGCCTTGAACCCTTCGCGGGGCTACCGCTCGTGGCCCATGTGGCTCAACGCTTTGATGGCCATGTCTCTGAACTATTGATCAACGCCAATCGCAACACTGATGCCTATGCACTGTTTGCAACCCGGGTTATTGAGGACGAGGAAGGCGGCTTTAAAGGCCCCTTGATGGGCATTTATAGTGGCCTACGCGCTGCTAAAACACCCTGGCTACTGGTTGCCCCTTGCGACTCACCTGCCCTACCCAATGACTTAGTGGCGCGTATGGTGGCGGGCATCACCTCAGCGAGTGGTGAACACGATATCGCCGTTGCGTTTGACGGCGAGCGCCTGCACCCAGTCGTCGCACTGCTGCGCACCTCGCTTGCCGATGACTTAGCGAATGCGCTGGCTGAGGGCGAACGTAAAATCGACCGCTGGTACGCTCGCCACTCATGGTGCAAGGTCGATATGTCGGATTGCCCGGAAACGTTTGCCAACCTCAATACTGAAGAAGAAAAAGCTCGGCTGGAGCTAACACTAAGCACTGTCTTTAAAGATCCGGCCTCGAAGGAAATACCATGAGCCTGTCGTGCTTCGAACTCGGTGAGCAAATGCTCAGCGTTGACGCAGCGCGAGAGGCACTGCTGTCCTTGGCTGAACAGCCCGTTGCGGTAGAGTCGGTAGCGCTTAGCCAAGCTTATGGCAGGCGCTTAGCCACCGACATCACCGCGCCAATTAACGTGCCACAGAATACCAATGCAGCCATGGATGGTATCGCCCTGGCGTGGCCAGATGAGCAACCTCAGCAAACCCAATGGCCGATTGCAGGCGATGCCTTTGCCGGACAGACGTTTGAAGGCAGCGTACCTCTCGGCCAGTGCGTACGCATTACCACCGGCGCTCCCTTACCGTCAGGCACCGACACCATTATCATGCGCGAGCAGCTTAGCGAGCATGATGGCAGTGTCACCATCGATGCCCCCGACCGGGTTAGCCATGGTCAGCATGTGCGTCAAGCGGGGGAAGATATTGCCCTAGGCGAGGTAGCACTGGTAGCTGGCACACGGCTAGATGCCGCCTGTTTGGGGTTAATAGCCTCACTGGGCTATGGTGAGGTTTGCATTTTCAGGCGCCCAAAGGTGGCTATTTTCTCTACTGGAAATGAGGTCACTCCCCCTGGCGAAGCGCTGCCCAGCGCAGGCGTTTACGACACCAATCGTTTTACATTGATGGGCTTGCTCAACGAACAGGGTGCTGAAGTGATGGATCTAGGCATTTTGCCTGATGACCCCACCACCATTCAAAACGCCCTGGCTAGCGCAGCCAAGCAGTGTGATTTAGTCATTACCAGTGGGGGCGTTTCTGTCGGCCACGCCGATTACACCAGGGAAGCGTTGGAAACATTAGGCCAATTAGCTTTTTGGCGCGTGGCGCTGCGACCCGGACGCCCCATGGCCTGCGGCTGGCTGGGTGAATCGCGCAAACCATTTGTCGGCTTACCCGGCAACCCCGTTGCGGTCATGGTAACCTTTAGTCAATTCGTGGTGCCATTATTGGAACGTTTACAAAAACAACCCTTCGTTCCACCGAGGCGTTTAACAGCCATTACCCAAACTCCGCTAAAAAGTCGCCTAAAGCGCACCGATTTTATACGTGGCATTTATTCAAGCGATGCTCACGGTGTGCTGCAGGTACGTAGTACCGGAGCGCAGGGGTCTGGGATTTTAACCTCGATGGTAGCTGCTAACTGCCTGATTGAACTGGGTGATGATCAAGCAGGCGCCCAGCCAGGCGATGCAGTCTGCATCCAACCACTGACGAGGTGGCAATGACCAAACAACCAATTGCCGAAAAACTCATTGATGATTTCGGCCGCCGTGTTAGCTATGTACGCATTTCCGTGACGGATCGCTGCGACTTTCGCTGCGTTTACTGCATGAGCGAAGAGATGACCTTCCTGCCAAGAGCCCAGGTGCTTACGCTGGAAGAACTTGCCATGGTGTCCCAGGCGTTTACCGAATTAGGCGTTGAGAAAATCCGCCTAACCGGAGGCGAACCGCTAGTGCGTAAAGGCATTGAGCAGCTCGTGGACGACATTGGCGCGCTGCCAGGGCTCAACGACTTTACCATGACCACGAACGGGGCCAGTCTGCGTAAACACGCCAAACGGCTCTATCAAGGGGGGCTGCGCAGGCTCAATATCAGCCTCGACTCTCTTGACCCCGAGCGCTTCAAACAGCTCACCCGTACAGGTGAGTTAGCGAAAGTGATTGACGGCATTCACGCCGCTAAAGAAGCAGGCTTTTCACGCATCAAGCTTAACGCTGTGATTCTCAAGGGGCGCAATGATGATGAAGTGCTGGACCTCGTCACGTTCGCTCGCCAAGAAGGGCTGGATATCAGCTTTATCGAAGAGATGCCGCTGGGCGATGTGTCTGACCACTCGCGGGCCGAGACCTTTTACTCTAGTGACGACGTTCAAGCGCTGATCGAGACACGCTACCCACTCATGCCGTCAACGGAAACCACACCTGGGCCTTCGCGCTATTTTAAAATGGCCGATAGCAGCAGCAGGGTTGGCTTTATTTCACCCCATAGTCACAACTTTTGCGATAGCTGCAACCGCGTTCGGGTAACCGTTGAAGGCCGTCTACTGCTCTGCCTCGGCAATGAACACTCTGTCGATTTGCGTGCCGTACTGCGCCGACATCCTGGCAATATGCAGGCGTTGAAAACCGCCATTATTAATGCCTTGCCGCTCAAGCCCGAGCGCCATCACTTTACTACCGATGGCGATGTCCAGGTGGTGCGCTTTATGAATATGACAGGGGGTTAAACGTTGTCAGCCACTCGCGTGCCCGTGCATATCATTACAGGCTTTCTCGGCAGCGGCAAAACCACGCTTATCCACAGCCTAATCGAGCAAAAGCCTGTGGATGAGAAGTGGGCCATTTTAGTCAATGAGTTTGGCCAGATTGGCATTGATCAAGCGATGTTTGAGCAGCGTGACGATGTCGTCGTCAAGGGGCTCCCCGGCGGCTGCCTGTGTTGCCAATTAGCTTTTGTGCTGCAGGCTGTACTGGTCAATTTGCTCGCCCGCAACAAACCAGACCGCGTCATAATTGAGCCTTCGGGGCTTGGCCATCCAGCCGGCTTACTCGATCTGCTGCGCGGCGAAGCCTTTCAAGATGTTGTGGCCGTTCACGATATTATTGCCACCCTCGATCCGCGCCGGTTAGATGAATCCCGGGTCCGTGAACACGAGACCTTTCAAGATCAGTTGGCCATGGCCGATGCCATCGCTATCACAATGGGTGAGCAGGCCAGTACCGAACAACACGAACATGCGCAGCAGTTTGTGACGGAACTCTGGCCACCACGCAAGTGGGTTCATCGCAGTGAGCATGGCACGATGCCGCTATCGCTGCTGTTGAACAGCGCCCAGACCCGTGCCCAACAAGATACTGCTGTCCCTGATACGCACCGTCAAATGATAACAACCCCCACGCTAGAAGGCGCTTTTTTTGATACTGCTCCTCCGCTGGGCCAACCTCAGCACAAGACGGCTAGCTCCCTTGGATACACCAGCACAGGCCTTCGTTGGCACCCCAGTGAACGCTTTGACCTTGATCGTTTGGCCGCCCACTTAGGTGAGTTCCCCTCATCTGCGCGAGTAAAAGGCGTCTTTCATACCGAGCAGGGCTGGAAGCAGCTCAATCGAGCCGATGGAACACTTAGTCTCGGCAATAGCGCCTGGCGGCAGGATTCGCGGCTTGAGGTGATTACCCCCGACAATGACGCTGATACCCACACCAATTTACTGACAGCACTGCAATCATCAGGAGCGCTGTTGAGCTAAAAACGTTTTCTCAATAGCGTCTACCGGCATAGGGCGTCCAAATAAATAACCTTGAAAAGCTTGGCAGCCATGAGCCAGCAGCCACGCTTTCTGGCTCTCTGATTCGACGCCTTCGGCAATGACATCAAGATTTAAGCTTTTTGCCAGGGCAATCGTACTCTCCACAATGGCCGCATTAGCACTGCTTTCTAACACTTGATGGACAAACGACTGATCGATCTTAAGCTGATCAAGTGGCAACTGCGCAAGATACGCCAGCGATGAATAACCGGTTCCAAAATCATCCAGAGAAAAACGCACACCTTGAGCTTTCAGGCTCAGCATTTTGTCACGAGCATCGTCGCGCGCTTCCACAAACAACGACTCGGTAACTTCAAGCTTGAGGCGCTCAAGCGGTGCCTTTGTACGCACAAAAACCTGCTGTAAGCGAGATAAGAACTCACTATCGCGAAACTGCAGTGGGCTGATATTCACCGAAATCGTCAGTTCACGCAGGTGTGGCGTTGCTGCCCAGCAAGCTAGCTGACGGCATGCATCTTCAATGACCCACTCACCAACCTCATTAATCAGCCCAGTACTCTCTAAGAGTGGAATAAACTCGCCAGGTGGAACCATGCCACGCTCTGGATGCTGCCAGCGCAGCAGTGCCTCAACTCCCGTACAGTGGCCAAAGCAATTAACCTGAGGCTGGTAATAGAGGCGCCATTGGTGACTCTCCAATGCCTGCCGCAAGTCGGCTTCAAGCTTAACCCGCGCCAGTAGCGTAGCCTGCATCGAAGGATCAAAAAAGCGTATGGCACGACGCCCACTCGCTTTCGCCTGTAACAAGGCCATATCGACCTGCTGAAGATAGTCTTCGGCACTTCGCTGGCTATCGGAGACAACCGTAATCCCAACGCATGCGGTGACCATGACTTGTTCTTCAGAAAAGCTAATCGGCTCATCAAGCGCCACCAGAAGTTTCTGGGCAATATGTTCTGCTAAACGGCGTGTCTGGCGTGGGCTTCCATCGATGTCTTCAATAAGCACCGCAAATTCATCACTACCCAGGCGAGCCAACGTATCGGTATCGCGCAACATTTGGCCAAACCGCTGGGCAACCCGCTGAAGCAACTGATCGCCAGCGAGGTGCCCCAGGGTATCGTTAATATGGTTGAAACGGTCAATATCGATTACCAACAACGCTCCACAGCGCTGATGGCGGTTTAGCTCTTTAAGAGCTGTCTCCATTCTGTCCATAAACAAGCGTCGATTTGCGAAGCCCGTTAATGGATCATAAAACGCAAGCTGGTGGATCTCTTGCTCAGCGGCTTTGCGCTCACTAATATCACTCATGGTGGCAACGTAGTTAGTCAGTACACCGTCTGAATCGTAAACAGCACTGATCGTCAGCCACTCAGGGAATAGCTCACCATTTTTGCGCTGATTCCAGATTTCTCCCTCCCAACTTCCTGTGGTCATCACCCGCTTCCACAAACGACGATAAAACGCTGCGTTATGGTGGCCAGAGCTAAACATACGCGGGTTCTTACCGATCACCTCAGCATCGCTATAGCCGGTTATACGCTTAAACGTCTCATTAACTTTTAAAATATCTCCCCGTGCATCCGCCACTATGATGCCCAGATGTGCTTGAAAAGCAGCCGCTGCAATCTGCAGCTCAACTTCTGCGCGCTTCGCTTCGGTAATATCACGGTTCACCGATAACACTCCCTCAAACTGTCCAGCACTACTGATTAGCGGGCTCACGGTGGCATGAAAATGGTGTGGCTGTGCATCAATGGTCAGCGGATACTCAAATCTTTCTACTTTATGCAACTGCTGGACTCGCTCAAAAACGGCGGCAAATGCACGAGCTAAGGAAACAGGCAAGACATGTGAAAAGTGTTTTCCCAGCGCATCTTGGCTTTTAACAAGCAACTGCTCAGGGGAAGCCGCATGGATATAGTTAAAGCGCCCTTCCACATCAAATACAAAAATCAAATCCTGAATCGAGTGGACTAAGGCATCCATACGCGCGCCACGCGCTTGCGCTTCGGCTCTTGCTAGCTCTCGCTCTTTTATTCGTTCATGTAGTTGGTAAGCTAACGCAAGGCGGTTTAAGTAGTGGCGAACACCCCAAGCCCCCAACAGCGTAATTAAACCAACGACCAGCAATAACACCAGCAAACGCTGGCGCCATCCTGACATCAGCGTATGAAGGTCAACGCCCACTGTAACAAATACCGGATAGCCCCTAATGCGTTGCATGTGAAATAAGCGTTTACTTCCGTCAAGGGGCGAGATTGCGGCTAATGTCCGAGTAACACTACCGCTGTTTAACCACTGCTGTGTCTCAGGTGCATCAAGTTGGCTACCAATGAGCATTCCTTTATGGGGAGCCGGGTGCCGAGCAACCACTTTTAGACTCTCATCTATCAGCGCCATACTCTCACCGTCGTACAGTCGCATTTGCTGCAGCGCACTATTGAGGATATGCGGCATGATACGAGACATAATCACACCAGCGAAGTCGCCCTGGTCATTCACTAGACGCCTGCCATGATAGAGAAAGAAACGCTGCTTGCTTGTAGACCAAATAAGCGGCGTCATCATTTCGTCTTGGCCACCTTGTTGAAAGGTGCGGAAAAAGGCGCTGTCGCCAATCCCCTCCCCAACATCTCGATTAGCGTTACTGCTTAAACGTAGGCGCCCCTGAGGGTCCAAGACACTAACACTATCGATCAGTGGCACGTACTCGGTAAGATTGTCTAGCGCTCGCTGGACGGCAGTTGCACTTTCCGCCTCTAAACCATCCAACCCCAAAGAATTTTCTTGGTGAACTTTTAGCAGCTCGGCCAGACTAAACAAACCTTGGCTGCTCTGCCCAAACATGCCTGTTACCCATTCTGACACCACATTCGCACGGGCAATCACACGGGATTCAGCCGCATTGACTTCTTGGTGATATTGGCCTTTGAGCAACCAGCCAAACAGCGCAATCATCATACATAACGACAGAACATAGAGCGTAATAACGCGCTGCTTTTGGCGCCGAAAGCCAGGCATTACCTGGCTTTTGTTAGTTACCCGATCACTGCGAGGTAGCAGCATTATATGTAGGCCTTATTCAAATATCCCAGAGCACACCTGATACAGTATAAAAAGAACGGTGAAAGATAGACCACAGCGGCTCCTCGTAAGCGGTTCTAAATAGTGGCGCGGCTTGTTTTTGATGTATATCTATTTTCAGCAAAAAAGCTCATAAAAGTCGTTATTTTACTTAATAAGAGGCTGCCATGGCATCGTTAGGCCAAATGAGTGACTACGAAGTACGCTTGGTGCGTATTTTTAAAACGGTCGTGGAATGCGGTGGTTTCACCGCTGCGGAAATCGCTTTAGGCATCAGTCGCTCAGCCATTAGCCAGCACATGAATGATTTAGAAGGCAGGCTAGGCTTTTCGCTATGCCAGCGTGGCCGAGGTGGCTTTAGTTTAACCGAAGAAGGCACAGAAATTTACCAAGCAGGTTTGACGCTACTGACCGCGCTCGAAGCCTTTAAAAGCGATGTAAACGCATTACATCATACCATCAAGGGCGAACTGAATATCGGTATCACCGACAACTTGGTCACCTTGCCTGCCATGCATGTTACCCATGCGCTCGCCGAGCTGACAGCGCCAAACCATGAAGTCACGGTTAATATCCACATGGAGCCTTCAGATGCCGTTATTCGAAGCGTAATGGATGGCCACTTGCATGTCGGCGTAGTGCCTGCGGTTAACTTACCCTCCAGCTTGGAAACACAACTGTTGTACGAAGAGCCTTCGTTTCTTTACTGCGCAGCTGGCCACCCCTTGTTTGATGAAACTGATGAAGCATTCACAGCTGAACAAATTGCCGCTTATCCAGCGATAACGCCTCGCTACCCACTCCCTAGCGATGCGCGTAAAGCACATGATGCGTTAAATTTACAAGCGTCTGCCTCTGATCGGGAGGGCGCTGCGTTTTTGATTCTCACTGGACGGTTTATCGGTTTTCTTCCAGAACATGTTGCCGCCCAATGGGTTAATGCCAATAAGATGCGCGCCCTTCAGCCGGGTACTCAGCATTATCAGATTCCGTTTGTTCTAATCACTCGCCATGATCGCCGACCCAACCGGGTGGTCGATGCATTTTTAGGATTTGTGAAAGGCGCAAAATAGCTCACCTGGTTATGCCAAGCACAAAATAATCAAAGCTCGGCACTTAGCCGAGCTTTGATTATTAACGACGTTTACTTATAACGAGTTTATGGCAGCTTTGCCGTCTCGCTGGCCATGTGTGGTGCGGGCCCTACCTGAGAAGATGATGTTAAAACGTGGCTTGCGGCGTAATAAACAATCGCGCCAAGCGCAGAGCCGGTAAACCAGCCATAGTCATAGAACCAGTTCATGGTGCCGGTTAACAGCGAGATTAGTGTCAGAGCCACCGGCACGCCGAACGCGATAAAACCCGCCACATTAACCGCAGGATAAGCACGGTTATCCATATATAAGCTAGGCACATCTAAACGCTGCTTTTTAATTAGGAAATAGTCCACTGCCATGATGCCTGCGATGGGGCCAAGCAAGCTGGAGTATCCCAGCAGCCAGTTTGAATACATCTGTTCAAGAGACACCCCTTGAGCAATGAGACCCGCTTTCTGCAAAAGATCGTAGCCCATCAATAAAACACCCACCGCTCCGGTCATAAGCACACCGCGGGTTTGGTTAATCAGTTTTGGGGCAATATTCTGGAAGTCATTCGTGGGAGAAACAATATTCGAAGCGGTATTGGTGGAAATCGTGGCAATAATGATTAGCAACATGGCAAGCACTACCCAGAAAGGGCTTTCGATATAGCCAATCAAACGTACTGGGTCAGCAACCGTCTGGCCCACTAGCGACTCAGACGCCGCCGTTAATACAACGCCCAACGCTGCAAAGAAGAACATTGTCAGCGGTAGCCCAATCACTTGGCCAACAATTTGATCTTTTTGGCTTTTGGCAAACCGGCTGAAATCAGGAATGTTCAGCGACAACGTCGCCCAAAACCCCACCATCGCGGTTAACCCTGCAAAGAAGTAGCCATATACCGACGCTCCTTCTGGGCGCGAAGGCGGTTGCGCTAATAACTCAGTCATCGACATGTGCGGCCATGCCCACATCATTAATCCAACCCCCACAGCAAGCAGCAATGGCGCCGCTAGGGTTTCCAGCCACTTGATCGACTCAGCCCCACGAATGACCACAAGAAGATTCATTGCGCCGAAGACAAAAAAGCCAATCACTTCACCTACCCCACCCAGCGCAGCCCAAGCGGGGACCAGTTCGGATAACAGAAGGTGAATAGCCAAACCACCAAACATCGTTTGAATGCCAAACCAGCCGCAGCCTACGAGAGCCCGCACCAAACAAGGCACATTAGAACCTAAAATACCGAACGATGATCGCAGCACAACTGGAAAGGGAATACCAAATTTAGTGCCAGGAAAGGCATTTAGAGTGAGCGGAATCAGGACAATCACGTTGGCTAGAAAAATGGCAAAAAGCGCCTCCCCCACACTCAGGCCAAAGTAGGCGGTTAACACACCACCCAACGTGTAGGTCGGCACACAAATCGACATCCCCACCCAAAGTGCCGCAATGTTCCATTTGCTCCAAGTGCGCTCACTCGCCTGAGTGGGTGCAATATCTTTATTGAAACGAGGGCTATCACCTACGTCTTTGCCTACGTCGAGTTCAATTAACCCCTCTCTGTCCACCATTCGGGATGTTGAGCCAGTCATATAGTCTCCTCAGCAGTGCTGTTGCCCATTATATTCACGGTGTCTGTCTTTTAAGAGCAATAAGCGTGCCTAAAACAAAAGCACAAACACTAACCTATTGATCAAAAAGCTGACTTATCAGGCAGGCATACACATACCTTTAGCGTGATTGTTGTTATTCGCCTTCCAGCTATTAAAAGCCATTAATAAGCGTAGCTATTTAAAAAAAATCCGCACCAAAAAGATGCAAAAAAAACATCAACACCCAAAATAAAATAACACAAGCATATGTTTTTAAATAAAAAACAAAACATCACCAATATCGAACAACACTTCACAAACTTAGCAAAAACATCACTAAAAATAATAAAAACATTAAAAAATCAAAGAGTTAAATCAATCAAGTAAAATTATTAAAAAACACTTGAAACAACACCTCATAAAGGACTATGTTCAAAAAGCTGTCAAACATGACAACTTTATAAACAACAATAAGACGCTCGCTTACCCTCGCTTGTATTACGCTATTTTCAAAGCACGTTTCACAAGCAAGGCTAAGCGAAAAAGGCACAGTAAGACGCCGCTGCACGCCACGTAACCACAAACTTGTTACTTGACCAGTAACGTACCGACATGCGTACGCATGCGGTTGGCGCGTATGACTTGAGAGGGCTGTTCTATGCAGAAAATGAAAATTGGCTTAATTCAAATGGGTCTCAAAACCAGCACTGATTTAGACCCTGCGGCGATCCGCGATGCGATGAACGAAGCGCACCTACCGATGATTCAGCAGGCCGCCGAACAGGGTGTGCAAGTACTGTGTTTTCAAGAAGTCTTTAACCAGCCGTACTTCTGCCCAAGCCAAGATGGCAAATGGTATGCCGCCGCAGAGCGGGTTCCAGAAGGTCCCACGTGTCAGATGATGCAAAAACTGGCTGCCGAACACCGCATGGTAATTATCGTGCCCGTGTATGAAGAGACAGAGACCGGCGTTTACTACAACACCGCCGCCGTGTTTGATGCCGACGGCAGCTACCTCGGCAAATATCATAAAACTCATATTCCTCAAGTGGCCGGTTTTTGGGAGAAATTCTTCTTCAAGCCAGGCAAATCAAACTGGCCGGTCTTCGACACTGCCTACGGCAAAATTGGTGTTTATATCTGCTATGACCGCCATTTCCCCGAGGGCTGGCGTGCGTTGGCACTCAACGGTGCTGAGGTGATCTTCAACCCCTCCGCTACCGTGGCAGGGCTTTCCCAGTACCTATGGGAGCTTGAGCAGCCGGCTTCCGCTGCGGCTAACGGTTGCTTCATTGCCGCTATCAACCGCGTGGGCACAGAAGCACCCTGGAATATTGGCAACTTCTACGGCTCCAGCTACATCGTCAACCCCCGCGGCAAAATCGAAGCCCAGGCCAGCGAAACGGAAGACGAGCTACTAGTGCATGAAATTGATTTAGACATGGTGCGCGAGGTGCGCAATAACTGGCAGTTCTTCCGTGATCGTCGCCCCGATGCATACACCCGCCTCACTGATGGTGAGTAGCCCTGTTGATGAATCATACGAGGACTGCATGATGAGTTTATTGATCAAAGGCGGCACCGTCGTCACCCATGCCGATACTTACCGCGCCGACGTTCTGTGCGTCGACGGAAAAATCCACGCCATCGGCACCGACCTGGACCTCCCCGACAACTGCGACATCATTGATGCCAGCAATCAGTTAGTAATGCCCGGTGGCATTGACCCTCATACCCATATGCAAATGCCATTTATGGGCGCAGTGGCTAGCGAAGATTTCTACACCGGCACCGCCGCTGCTATGGCGGGTGGCACCACGACGATTATCGACTTTGTCATTCCAAGCCCAGGCCAATCACTCTTAGAAGCCTTTGAGACGTGGCAAGGGTGGGCGGAAAAAGCGGCTACCGATTTCGCTTTCCACGTGGCAATCACCTGGTGGGATGAGAGCGTCAAAGAGGAAATGGGTACCCTGGTGCGCGAACATGGAGTGAATAGTTTCAAGCACTTTATGGCCTACAAGGGCGCGATTATGGCCACTGATGACATATTGGTGGAAAGCTTTTCACGCTGCCTGGAATTGGGCGCGGTACCTACGGTACACGCCGAAAACGGCGAACTGGTTTACCACATGCAGCAGAAACTACTGGCCCAGGGCATTACCGGGCCGGAAGCTCACCCACTTTCGCGCCCACCACAAGTAGAAGGTGAAGCCGCCAGCCGAGCGATTCGAATTGCCAGCACGCTAGGCGCGCCGGTTTATCTGGTACATGTATCCACCAAAGACGCCGTCGATGAAATTGCCTATGCCCGCCAGCAAGGCCACCCAGTATTCGGCGAGTGTCTGGCAGGACACTTACTCATTGATGACAGCGTTTACCAGCATCCCGACTGGGCAACCGCCGCGGCCCACGTAATGAGCCCACCGTTCCGCCCCAAAGGGCATCAGGAAGCGCTTTGGCATGGCCTGCAGTCTGGCAATTTGCAAACCACTGCCACTGACCACTGCTGCTTCTGCGAAGAGCAAAAAGCCGCAGGCAAAGATGACTTTACCAAGATCCCTAACGGCACAGCAGGGGTAGAAGATCGCCTTGCAGTGATATGGGACGCAGGCGTTAACAGCGGCAAGCTCTCGCCCCAGGAGTTTGTCGCAGTGACGTCTACCAATACCGCCAAAATTTTCAACCTGTACCCTCGTAAAGGGGCCATCCAAGTGGGCGCCGATGCCGATATTGTGGTGTGGGATCCTAATGGCACACGTACGATCTCCGCCAAAACTCATCATCAAAATGTCGACTTCAACATTTTCGAGGGCAAAACGGTGCGCGGTATTGCTCGCCACACGATTAGCCAAGGAAAGTGGGTATGGCGAGACGGTGAACTGCACGCCGAGCGTGGTGCTGGGCGCTACTTAAAACGCCCCGCCTACCCAGGTGTGTTTGAGCTACTGGCTAAACGTGCCGAATTAAATGCACCGGTAGCCGTAACGCGCTGAACAGCTCCTCAAGAAAAGAAAAAAGCCAACAGGAGAGATGACCGTGAACCACTCACTTGACCACCTGCCTAGCGCACAAGAGGTCGGCACCTACGACCCACCGACACTGGCAAGCAACTTTAGCGACCTCCATCCGCCGTTAACCCACCGCCAAGCAATGATCGAAAGCCAGCGCTGCTTGTACTGTTTCGACGCCCCCTGCGTTGAGGCATGCCCATCGGATATTGATATCCCCAGCTTTATTCGCCAAATCAGCGAAAACAACATTAATGGCGCCGCAGAAACCATTCTGGAAGCCAACATTTTAGGTGGCAGTTGCGCCCGGGTGTGCCCCACTGAAATCCTCTGCGAGCGTAGCTGTGTGCGCAACCATGACGCAGAGTGCCAGCCAGTGTTAATTGGCCTGCTGCAACGCCACGCCACTGACCATATGCAGTTCGAAAGCCACCCGTTCAAGCGGGCGGCTAACAGCGGCCGCCATATCGCCGTGGTAGGCGCGGGGCCCGCCGGCCTTTCCTGTGCCCATCGCTTGGCGATGCTAGGCCATCAAGTGACCATTTTTGAGGCCGAACAAAAACCAGGCGGGCTGAATGAGTACGGTATCGCCCGCTATAAGATGACCGATGATTTCGCCCGTAAAGAAGTGGAGTTTCTACTAGAAATAGGCGGCATTGCGCTTCAGTACGGCCAGCGCCTCGGTGATAATTTGTCGCTTGCGGCGCTGCACCAGCAGTTTGATAGCGTTTTCCTCGGTTTAGGTCTTGGTGCCAGCCGTGCCCTAGGGCTCACTGGAGATGATGCTCCCGGCTTGATGCCCGCCGTTGACTACATTAAAACCCTGCGCCAAACCAAAGACCTAGAGAGCTTACCTGTCGCCAAGCGCTGCATTGTGATCGGCGCAGGCAATACCGCCATTGATATGGCGACTCAAATGGCCCGGCTTGGCGCAACAGAGGTAACACTGGTCTACCGCCGCGGCACAGAGGCGATGTCTGCTACCGATCATGAGCAAGAAATTGCCAAAGCTAACGGCGTACGCATGGTGACGTGGGCCCAGCCAGACGAAATTTTATTGGATGACCAAGGGTGCGTGGCGGGTATGCGTTTTGCCAAGACCCACGATCAGGCTGGTCAGTTAACACCCACTGGTGAAACATTCGACCTTGCCGCCGATGCCATCTTCAAGGCGATTGGCCAAGGCTTTGATAGCGCTAGCCTGACGGATGAAGCCGCCAGAGAGCTTGCCCGCGACGGCGAACGTATCCAAGTTGATGCATTCTTCCGCACCTCAATGCCCAATGTTTACGCGGGTGGCGACTGCGTCAACTCCGGCCAAGATCTCACCGTTCAAGCCGTTCAACACGGCAAACTGGCTGCCCATGCCATTCACCAAGCGCTTGCCGCCAAGCAGGAGGCCGCATGAACACACTTCCTTTCACACCACCGGGTAACAAAAACAGCGGCGATAGCGTGGTGAACGGCATTGACCTGTCGGTGAACTTTGCGGGCATCAAAGCCCCGAACCCGTTCTGGCTAGCCTCTGCCCCCCCCACCGATAAAGCCTATAACGTAGTACGCGCCTATGAAGCGGGTTGGGGCGGCGTCGTCTGGAAAACCCTTGGCGAAGAGCCACCTGCGGTGAACGTCTCTTCACGTTACTCTGCTCACTATGGCAAAAACCGCGAGGTGATCGGCTTCAACAATATCGAGCTCATTACCGATCGCTCGTTGGAGATCAATCTTCAAGAAATTACCCAGGTGAAAAAAGACTGGCCCGACCGAGCGCTGATTGTCTCTATCATGGTGCCCTGTAATGAAGAAGCCTGGGCCTATATTTTGCCACTCGTGGAAGCAACGGGCGCAGATGGCATCGAGCTCAACCTAGGCTGCCCTCATGGCATGCCGGAACGCGGTATGGGGGCGGCGGTCGGCCAAAATCCCGATCTGATCGAAAAAGTTGCCTACTGGTGTAAGAAGCACTACTCCAAACCGGTGATTGTAAAACTCACCCCCAACATTACCGATATTCGAGTGGGTGCCCAGGCCGCGCTACGGGGTGGCGCCGATGCGGTATCGCTGATCAACACCATCAACTCGATCACCAGTATCGACCTGGACAATATGGTCGCCAAACCCACGGTAGGCCACCAGAGTACCCACGGTGGCTACTGCGGCAGCGCCGTGAAGCCTATCGCGATGAATATGGTGGCAGAGATTGCCCGCGACCCGGCAACGCCAACGCTGCCGATTTCCGGTATCGGCGGTATTTCCACCTGGCGGGATGCGGCAGAATTTATCACCCTGGGAGCAGGCAGCGTGCAGGTATGTACCGCTGCAATGCTCAACGGTTTTCGCATTGTAGAAGAGATGAAGGATGGCCTTTCACGCTGGATGGCAGAAAAAGGCTACGACTCTATTGAATCGTTCTCGCGCAAAGCCGTGCCACAAACCACCGACTGGAAACATCTGGACATCAACTTTAAAACCATTGCCAAGATTGATCAGGACCTGTGCATTGAGTGCGGTCGCTGCTATATCGCTTGCGAGGATACCTCCCACCAATCGATTGCCAAGCTCACCGAGCAAGATGGCGCACGCCGTTACGAGGTAATCGAAGACGAGTGCGTTGGCTGTAACTTATGCCAAATCACCTGCCCAGTGGAGAATTGCATCACCATGGTGCCTCAAGAAACCGGCAAACCATTCCTAGCCTGGGACAACGACCCTCGCAACCCCTTCCGTGTCGCTTCATAAACTTGTCCTATAAACGCCTCATCACAACCTAGTCTTCATAGCACCGCCCTCCTCTGTGAGGGCGGTCACGCTTTGCGCAACAGCTTGTTCCGCTATAAGAAGGCGACATAGCGTCTCTTCCCTTGAGACTATGAGAAACTATCGCATATAAAATATTTTCTCATAAAAGGAACTACGATGAAGCCTACCTTGTTCGCTACTACATTCGCCACAGCCGTGCTGTTTTCAGCCGTTAGCGCAAGCGCCCATGCCGAGCAGCGCCTCGCCACCTTCGACTTAGGCAGTCTAGATACGTTAGATGCGCTGGGCTTAAGCGAGCAGGTGGTTGGCGTCCCCAAGCAGAGCCTGCCCGCCTACCTAGAGCAATACGCTAGCGACCGTTATAGCGATATTGGTGGCCTACGCTCACCGGACATGAAGGCCATCAGCGCTAGCGAACCTAGCCTGATTCTTTACACTGGCCGCCAGGGCGATTGGGAAGAAGAGCTTGGCGATATTGCACCGCTACTTAACACCAGTTTGCAAGGCGATAACTATCTCGCCGCTTTTGACGACAACGTGCGTGAGCTAGCCAGCCAATTAGGGGCGGAAAGTGAAGCTGACGGGGCACTTGCAACGCTCCATACAGAGATTGATGCGCTACGCGAAGCACTCAGCAATGCCCCCAGGACACTGGTCGTCACTCACAACGGCGGCAACCTGATGCTTAACCAACATCCCGTCGTTCACGATGTGCTAGGCGTGGAAGCGCTCAACATGCCGGAGAGTGTGACCTCAGAAACCCGTGGTGAACGCACCTTTACACCGCTTTCTGCTGATGCCATTGCCGACATCAAACCAGACGTTGTGCTGGTCATTGATCGCAGCGCCGCCATTGGCGATGAACCTGCGGATGCCGACCAACTGCGCCAAACACTAGCCGAGGCAGGTACTACCCCCCAGCTAGTGATGCTAACCCCGGCTCTGTGGTACCTCTCCGGTGGCGGCCTACAAAGCTTAGCGCTACAAGTTGAAGAGGTCGCTGCTGCGCTGAATTAAGTGCTCGATGAATCCTCATGAATCTTGATCTGGTAAAGCACGCAATAGATCACCGGTAGCACGATAAGGGTGAGCAGCGTGGCAACACCAAGCCCACCAATCAGCGCGACCGCCATGCTGGCGAAGAATGCATCACTAATCAGCGGTATCAGCCCCAGCATGGTGGTTAGCGCAGCCATTGAAACGGGTCGCACGCGGCTAATGGCGGCGCGCACCACGGCGTGATAGCGATCTTTGTGCAACGGCAGTTGCACATTGATCTCTTCTACCAGAACAATGGCATTCTTGATCACCATCCCAATCAAACTCAGCGTGCCCAGCAGCGCCATAAACGAGAAAGGCAGCCCGGTTAGCAGTAACGCGGCCACTACGCCGACAATGGTCAACGGCACCAAAAACCAGATCGCCAGCGGCTGACGGAAATTGTTAAACAACACCACCGTGATAATAAACATCATCACCAAGCCAAGTGGCAACGATGCAAACAGGCCGCTCTGGGCTTCACCGGCGGTCTCAAATTCACCGCCCCACTCAAGCCGATAACCGGGTGGCAATTCAAGCGCTTCTACTTGAGGCCGGACCTGAGCCAATACGCTAGCCGCCGTCACACCACTGAGTGGGTCGGGTTCGCCATACACCGCCAGCATACGCTCTCGGTCACGGCGCATGATTAGTGGATCTGCTACCTGGGTCGTCACATCACGCATCACTTGATCAGCCGTGATGTAACGCCCCTGTTCGGCGCTCCATACGTTAAGCGACCCAACGTTATCGATATCGTTGCGCTGCTCTGGTATCGCTCTAGCGACAATCGGAATCAAGTCGCTGCCGTCACGGTAGATGCCCACCTGACTACCACTCGTACTCAGCGCCAGTGTGGCCGCCAAATTCTCGCGCGTAACGCCCAGCCGTCGCGCTGTGTCTTCGGCAAAAATTGGCACCACGGCCTGAACACGGTTACGCCATTTGGTGCGGACACTGACCATATTGGACGTATCACTAAACAGTGCCGCGACTTGATCACCTAGCTGGCGTAATACGGCGGGGTCGCTGCCGTAAAGCCTAGCTTCGATCTTGGCTTTCGGGGCAGGGCCAACTTCCAGCGGGGCAATTTTATAGTCGATATCGCTGTGATCGCGCTCAAGTACCGCTTCGATATCCGCCATGCGCGCTTGCTGTATCGCTTTGTTATCGGTTTCAACAATTAGCTGTGAATAACTGGCATAGCGGTCTTCCGGCGCATAGGTCAGGGTAAAGCGCTGGGCACCGCCGCCTACCACAGTGGTGAGATGGCGGACACCCTCCATCTCCATCACCACCTCTTCCAACTCTGCAACCCGCCGTTGGGTTTCCAGAATATCGGTGCCTTCCGGCGTGCGGTAATCAACAAAGAAGATGGGCGTATTTGAGGCAGGGAAAAAGGCATTTTTGACGGAACCAAAACCGACAACCGCGCCTGCCAGTATGACCATCACCAGACCAAGTGTTAGCCAACGCAGCCGGATACCTGCCACAATCACGCGGCTAAACAAGCGGTACACCACTCCTTTATAAGGATCTTCATCTGTGCTGCTAGGCGCCACATTGCGAAACAACAGTTTGAAATAGAAAGGCGTGAGCGTCAGCGCTGTCAGCCAACTTAGCAGCAGTGAATAGAGCAACACATAGAACAGCGAGCCGATAAATTCACCGGTGGTATCTGGCGACAACCCAATCGGTGCAAAGGCGGCAACTGCAATCAGCGTAGCTGCCAGCAGAGGCCATGCGTTTTGTCGAACCACCTGATGCGCCGACTCACGAATACTTTGGCCACGCTTTAGGCCTACCAGCATGCCTTCAGTGACCACAATAGCGTTATCAACCAGCATCCCCAGCGCTATAATCAGTGCCCCCAGCGAGATTTTTTCCAATTGCAAACCGTGAATGCGCATCAGCATAAAGGTGCCAATAATGGTAATCAGCAGAATAAAGCCCATTAGTAGGCCGCTGCGCCAGCCCATAAACAGCATGAGAACCACAATGACGATGGCAACCGCTTGGATCAGGCTGACTAAGAAACCGGATACCGCCTCATCTACCACGCTCGGCTGGTCATAGACCACATTGAGCTCCATACCCAACGGGGTGCGTGCCTCCAGTTCGTCAAGCCGCTGTTCAAGTCGGGCACCTACTTCGACCACGTTGACGCCGCTTTCAAACGAGATGCCCAAGGAAATAGCCGGTCGCCCCATATCGCGATAAAGCTGCTGTGGTTGCTCGGTCAAGCCACGGGAAACCTCTGCGATATCGCTCAGCCTTACCAGCTCGCCGTTACCTTCACTAACGATTAACGCGCGTAAATCCTCAATATCGGCGGAACTACCCGAAGGCGTTACTCGGAAACGCTGCCCCCCCTGCTTCAAGTGACCCGAGTCCACTACGGCATTTTGCGTATTCAGCAATTGCTGGAGTGAACTTAGCGGAATGTTCAGCGCACGTAGCCGCTCTCGGTCGACTTCAATGAAAATGCGCTCCTCTCTCACCCCCGCCAGCGACACCTTTTCAACGCCGTCGACCAAGGCGAGTTCACGCTTAAGGAACTCGGCTTGGCTTTTCAAATCGGGCATGGCATAGCCATCACCGGTCAGGTTAATCATCAAGCCGAACACATCGCCAAAGTCATCGTTAACTCGTGACTGGCTGGCGCCTGGCGGCAAGGCGGCCTGCGCATCGCCAACTTTACGGCGCAACGAATCCCAAAGCTGCTGAAGTTCATCGTTTTGCACCGTGCTTTGCAGCTCGATGGTAATTTGAGAAAACCCGTTAGAACTCACCGAGCTGATACGTTTAATCGCGGGCATTTCCTGAATGGCTTCTTCCAGTGTCGAGGTGACTTCCTGCTCCACCTCTTCTGGCGTAGCACCAGGATACTGGGTGGTGACTAGCGCATTGCGAATGGTAAATTCAGGAAACTCAAGCTGCCCCATGCCAGTGAAAGCGAGCGCCCCGCCGAAGAGCAGTACCACGGTCATTAAATAACTAGCGGCCCGGTGGCGTAAGAAGTAATCAACCATCTTAGAGCCCCTGTTCCTTTTCCCATGGTGTTACACGCATATCAGCGCTGACACGATGGGCTCCCGCTGCCACCACACGATCATTCGCGGCTAGTTCGCCACTCACCTCTAACCCCTTAGAAGTTAAACGTCCCACCTCGACTGGCACCGCCTCTAAACGGTCCGGCGCCTGAAAACGCCACACCACCGCCTGCTCCGAGTTCTCACCTGGATAGCTAATGGCGTCAGGCGGCAAATGCCAAACAAGACTTTCAGACGCGGGTAATAGTTGGCCTAAATCAAGCCGCACGGTGGCGCTCATGCCATCAAGCAGCGTGATATCGTCGGGCTGCGGTAGCCGAAGCGTTACCTCATAGGCCAAACTTTGGGCGCTGGCCTGGGTGGTATAAGACGCCAGCTGCGCAAGGTAAGGTTTTTCGCTATTGCCAAACCGCACTTCAAAGGCCATCGCCATTTCAAACGGGGTCACCTCGTCGTTGCGCGGTATCTGCTGAACGATTTGCTGCGGTAAATGAAAGATCACATCAAGCTGCCCTGGCTGCTGAATCACCGCCACGGTTTCCTGCACCTGGACAATCTGCCGGTTATCTACCGGCACCTGGGCAATCACACCATCATAAGGTGCGCGCAGTTGGGTATTTTCCAGTTGCTCTTCGGCCTGTTCAAAGGTCGCCCGAGCGGCACGCAACTCCGCCTCTGATTCATCAAACCGTGCTTGGCTAATCGCTCCACGCTCTAGGGTATAGCGCATGCGTTCGTGAGTGGCCCGCGCTAGCTCTAAGCGCGAACGAGCGCTATCTAATTCACTGCGCATATTACGATCATCAATACGCGCGATCAGGGTGCCTTCCGTTACCCGCTGATCGGGAGTCACGTTAATCTCTAACAGCTCACCCGCCATGCGAAACGATAGATTGCTGCGTGTAGTGGCTTCAACGCGCGCAGGAAACTGGCGCTGCAGCGCGGCACCAGACGCTTCTAATGTCATCAGCTTCACCGGCCGAGGAAGAGGTTCATTCTGGCTCTCGGCATAAGCGTCACCTGTTGCCAGCAGCAGGGCCAGCAGCGCTGGAAGCAATCGAATCACAGTGTTACGCACAGCGGACTCCTCGGTGGTGTTATCAATACGCAGTCATAAAAAATTCACTGACATTCATGAATGTCAGTGAATGTGTATACTAATCGCCTACTGGCGACTTTGCCATTCAGTAATGCCAATATAAGTGCACTTTTTTGTTAGGAGCCGCTATGTCACGCCGCAAAGCTGAGGCTGAACGCACCCGCGAGACCATTCTTGATGCTGCAGAAGCTCAGTTTCTCGCTCAAGGGGTTTCGCGTACTACATTGGCCCATATTGCCGCAGCAGCAGGCGTTACCCGTGGTGCGATTTACTGGCATTTTGAGGATAAAGCGGCGGTATTCGATGCCCTGCTAGAGCGTGTTCGCGTGCCGCTCGATGAAATTGTCGATGATGCTGTTCTGCGACTGGGCCACACCCCCACCAAATGCCTGCAAGAGATTGCCCTGAGTGCGCTTGGCGCTATCTGCCATAATCTTCCGTTACAGCGCGCCGCCACCATCGTGCTGCATCGCTGCGAAAAGCTGGAAGATGATCATCCACGTATCAGCATGATCACTCGGCTTTCTGAGCATGCCGAAATGCAGGTTGAGCAGCTGTTTGAGAAAGCCCGGCAAACCGGCCATCTACGCGCTGACCTCACCCCCGCCAGCGCCCGGCGCCAGTACCATAGCTTTTTAATCGGCATTTGCTTTGATTGGTTACAAGACCCGCAGCAATTCTCATTAGCAGACGAGTACGAGAGTATGATCGAAACGTTAATGCGGGGGTTGTTGGAGAGTACGCTTTAAACGCCTTGGGGAGCTAAGCTTGGCACGCAGGTTGCTTATATAACAAGGGAGCCTCTGATTAATGTGATGAGCGCAGGCCAGACAAGGAAAAAATCAACGAAAAAGCGGAGTTTACGGGTTGTAAATGAGCATTTTGAGGCGATTTTTAACGCAGTATGGCCAAGCGCAATAGTTAATCAGAGGTTCCTAGGATAATAATACTCACCTGGAGTCTCCCCATGCACCACTCTGACTATCCGCTAAGTGAAGTCCCCACTAGCGCCCGTAAGGGCTTGCTCTCCACTTCCGTTGTGCTACTCGGCTTTACCTTTTTCACTGCCACCATGTGGGCCGGTGGTTCGCTTGGCCAATCGTTCCCGATTGGCCAACTGCTCTGGATCATACTGGTGGGTAACTTGTTGCTGGGCGCATACGCGGCAGCTCTTGCTTACATTGCCTGTAAAAGCGGCCTTAACTCCGTGCTGATGGGACGCTTCTGCTTCGGTGAAAAAGGCAGCAAACTTTCCGATTTTATTCTCGGCTTTACGCAGATTGGTTGGTACGCCTGGGGCACCGCGACGATTGCCCTAGTGTTAGTACGCACCACAGGGATGCCTGAATGGCTGGAAATCCCCTTAATGGTGCTATTTGGGTTTGGTTTCTGCGTGACGGCCATGATTGGCTATAAAGGTATGGACTGGCTTTCGCGCTTTGCCGTGCCCGCCATGATGCTGTTTATCTTGATTAGCCTGTTCACCGGGCTGGTGGATGCACGCGGATTTGCCGGACTAAGCCAGCAAACGCCCACGGAAAGCATGAGCGTGGCGGCAGCGATTACCGTCATCATTGGCACCTTTATTAGCGGAGGCACCCAAGCGACTAACTGGAGCCGCTTCGCCAAGACGCCGAAAATTGCCGTGATCGCGACTCTGGCGGCTTTTTTTGTGGGCAACGGCTTAATGGTGCTGACCGGCGCACTGGGTACCATGATTTACCAGCAGGCGGACATCGTCGATGTATTGATCGCGCAGGGCTTTGTCACCATCGCGGTGCTGATGCTGTTTCTAAATATCTGGACCACCCAGGACAACACCATCTACAACTTTGCCGTAGCGGGCTGCAATTTGCTGCGTACCGAGAAACGCCGCTTAGTCACGGTGTGTGGCGCAGCGATTGGTACCGTACTGGCAGTAGGCGGTATGTATAACCTACTGATTCCCTTTCTAGTACTGCTAGGCACCTTTATTCCTCCCATGGGCGGGGTGATCATGGCGGACTTCTGGCTCAAACATAAAGGCCGCTACCCTACTCTGGAATCCACTCAGTTACCCAATTTTAATCGCCGAGGGTTAGCCGCCTATGCATTAGGCGCTGGAGCCGCTTACCTCTCCCCGTTGCTCCCCCCATTGGTAGGTGTCGTGGTAGCGGCAGTTAGCTACGCTGTACTGCTTCGTTTAAACCACGCTACGCTAAGTGATACTTCCCCTTCGACTGCCAAACAATAAGTGAGTCACTAATTATATGAGCATGCAGATCATTAACGCCCGCCTACGCCAGCGCCCCGAGCTTTACCGGCTTGAGATTGAGAACGGTACGTTCACAGCGATTACCGCTCAAGACGCGCCACAAACGGCGGGGGATGGGCAAATTGATGCGGGCGGCAAGCTGCTTTGCGCGCCGTTCATTGAACCGCATATTCACTTGGACGCCGCGTTAACGGCGGGCGAGCCAAGCTGGAATCAAAGCGGCACGCTGTTTGAAGGCATCGAACGTTGGGGTGAGCGTAAGCCCATGCTCACCGAAGCGGATATTCGCGAACGCGCGCTTAACACCCTGAACCTGTTGATAGGCAACGGCGTCCAGTTTGTGCGTACACACGCTGACACCAGCGACCCCAGCCTAATCGGCATTAAAACCCTATGCGCCTTGCGCGATGAATTGAAAGATAAAATCGATATCCAAGTAGTCGCTTTTCCGCAAGATGGCCTGCTTTCCTACCCCGGCGGCGACCGCCTGATGGAAGAGGCGCTGGAGATCGGCGCGGACGTTGTCGGCGGCATTCCCCACTTTGAGTACACCCGAGAACTAGGCGTCGCTTCCATGAAGCGGGTGATAGAGCTAGCGATCAAATATGACCGTTTGGTGGATGTGCACTGCGATGAGATAGACGACCCTAACTCGCGTTTCCTTGAGGTGCTGGCCTGCGAAGCGCTGTTTAACGACTTAGGCAGCCGCGTGACCGCTAGCCACACGACGGCGATGCACTCCTACGATAACGCCTACTGCTCTAAGCTGTTTCTGCTGCTCAAACGTTCGGGCATCAACTTTGTCTCCTGCCCCACCGAAAGCATTCACCTGCAGGGACGCTTTGATAGTTACCCAAAACGTCGTGGTGTTACCCGCGTAAAAGAACTAAACGCCGCGGGCATTAATGTCTGCTTTGCCGAGGATTCCATCTTCGACCCCTGGTACTCGCTGGGTAACGGTAAGCTGTTGCGGACGCTCGATTTTGGCTTGCATATCTGCCAAATGATGGGCTATCAGGATTTCAGCCAGGCGCTGTCGCTGATCACTGACAACAGCGCACGCACACTCAATATTGAAGCGCGTTACGGTATCGAGGTCGGCAAACCCGCCAGCTTCAACCTGCTGGAGGGTGAGGATGACTACAGCGTGCTGCGTACTCAGGGCGAGGTGCTACTTTCCGTTCGACACGGTGAGATCATTATGCAGCGCGACCCCGCAAAGATTACGACACCCCCGTGGCTTGGTATTTAGAAAAAGCGTAATATAGCCGGGCTGATAATCAGCAAAGTTCTCAGGGCGGGGTGAAAGTCCCCACCGGCGGTGATGATGGCTGAATAAATTTTTGTCATCTAAGCCCGCGAGCGCTCAAGGCGGTTTTTTATTTCTTGAGGTCAGCAGATTCGGTGAAAAGCCGAAGCCGACGGTGATAGTCCGGATGAAAGAGAACGGTACCTTAGACACGCAACTTTAAAAGTGGCTTCAGCCACCTTTTTCGGTTGCCTGACGACCGGTCCCGCGTGCCCTGATTCTGGTACAACTTATCCAAGAGAATGACCATGAATCAGACATTTCCGCTAACGCTTTCAACACACACCACGGCCCAGCGCATTGCGTTTATTCAAGGCCACTGGCATCACGACATTGTCGAGAAGGCCTATGAAGCATTTATCACTGAAGTAGAACGCTGCGGTCTTAACGCCGAACAAGTGGACATCTTCACCGTATCAGGTGCTTACGAAATCCCCCTTCAGGCAAAGGTACTCGCCGAAAGTGGCCGCTACGGCGCCATTGTCGGGGCCGGCTTTGTGGTAGACGGCGGCATTTATCGCCACGACTTTGTCGCCCATGCGGTCATTGATGGCTTAATGCGCGTGCAGTTAGATACGCAAGTACCGATTATCTCGGTCGTCTTAACACCACACCACTTCCATGAGCACAGTACGCACCACGACTTCTACACCCAGCACTTTGTTACTAAAGGGAAAGAAGCCGCCCAGGCGTGTCTGAATACGATGGAAAACCTGCATCGAGCGCGCAAGCTAAGCAACGCATAAACCTGTATTGCACTTAAAAAGCTGTGTTGTAAGTCACTGTCGTTTGAGCCCGGCTGAACGCCGGGCTTGGCACGCCTAGTCAATATATGAGTGCTAATACTTTAGAAGATGACTGCTCATTAGCCATCATTGCCGTTATTTGATCAATTTGCGCGTCAAACCTCGTACTTCTAGTGCGAGGAAGGATAGCGCGAGGCGCGTCGCGCCTCTTGGTTGACCGGCTATTTATACCGCGCTAGATTTTAAGTGTGAGCACCGTACACCGCGCCTACCGTTATCGGTTTTATCCCACGCCTGAACAAGCCGAACAGCTTGCTCGGACGTTTGGCTGTGTGCGGTACGTCTACAACCATTTCCTGCGCCAGCGCACGGATGCGTGGTTCGAGCGCCAAGAGCGCATGGGCTATAACGCTACCGCCAAAGCCCTCACCACCCTCAAGAAACAGCCGGAGACGGCGTTTCTGGCCGAGGTGTCCAATGTCTGCTTGCAACAGTCGCTCCGGCATCTGGATCGGGCGTTTAGCAACTTCTTCAAAGGCCAGGCGCGGTATCCCACCTTCAAGAAAAAACAGCGCAAGCAGTCAGCCACCTACATGGCCAACGGCTTTCGCTGGCGCGATGGCAAGCTTTGGCTGGCTAAGCACAAAGCCCCGCTTAACATCCGCTGGAGCCGGTATTTTACCAGTCACCCCACCAGCATTACCGTCAGCTGTGACACGGCTGGCCGTTACCACGTCAGTTTCCTGGTAGAAGAAGCCATGACGCCGCTGCTGGTGACACCCAAGATGGTGGGTATTGACCTGGGGCTAACCCACCGCGTCATCACCAGCCACGGTGACAAAATCCCCAATCCACGCTTTCTACGCCGCACCGAGCACAAGCTGGCGCGAGCGCAGCGCCGGTTGTCACGTAAGCAAAAAGGCTCCCACAACCACGCCAAGGCGCGGCTTCGTGTGGCGAAGGTGCATGCCAAGCTGGCCGATCAGCGCCGTGACACCACCCATAAACTCTCTACGCAGCTTATTCACGAGAACCAAGTCATTGCCGCCGAGAGTTTGCAGATTAAGAATATGGTCAAAAACCGCAAACTGGCCAAGGCCATCAGCGACGTGGGCTGGCACCAGCTCACCCAGCAATTAACGTATAAAGCAGAACGGTACGGACGCGATTTCGTCCAGATCGACAAGTGGTATCCCAGCTCGAAACGCTGTTTTCACTGTGGTCATATCACCGACAACATGCCGCTGAACGTACGCACCTGGGACTGCCCAAGCTGCGGCACCCAAGGCATTGACCGCGACGTAAATGCCGCTCGAAATATTTTGCAATCGGGCAAGGCGATGTTGGTGGGCGCTGACAAGCTCCGTCAGCACGAAAAGACTACCGCAGGGCTTGCGGGAGGTTAAGCCTGTGGAGCTTGTGTAAGACCAGAGGTGCCATCACCAAGGGCAACGGGCTGCGAAGCAGGAACCTGGAAGGCGACAACCAGGAATCACCGTCCTTCAGGGCGGTGAGGAGGTCAAATCCAGCAGATAACCGTAAAACGCCGTGTTGCGCTGCCAGTCCAAGGACTCATAAAGGTGCTGGGCGCGCTCATTCTCTACCTGCGTCATAAGGATTAAGCGCGCGACTCCATGCTCGCGAGCCAGCTGGGTGGCGGCTTCCATTAACGCCCTTCCCGTGCCCTTATCGCGACACTCCGGCAACACAAAAAGATCATTTAGCGTCCAACGCGCATTCAAGCCCACCGTGGAAACTCCAGGATAAAGTTGCACGAAACCAGTGAGATTACCGTCACTATTTTCACTCACTAAAATGCGCGAATCCGCCAGCCCAAAGCGCTGACGCAAGAAATCCCGCGCCGCACCGACATCACTCGGCTGATTATAGAACTGCCGATAGCCATCCAATAGCTCGGTTAAGACATCAAGATCGTCAATGGTCGCTGCGCGAACCTTGGTCATAGTGCTACCTCCTGAACGTATTACGTAGTGGGCTGGCTACTTTCCAACACGGGTATTCGAAACATTCAGTAAACAACGTATCGCCAATGGAATACAGTATGTTTAACACAATCTGAGGCGTTACTATGTCCGACTTTATTGCCCCTGATAACCTGCCACGCTGCCAGTGGTGTGGCGGTACCGCCGAATTTCTGCCCTACCATGACAACGAGTGGGGGTTTCCGGTGGTTGACGACCAGCGGTTATTCGAAAAGCTCTGCCTGGAAAGTTTTCAGTCGGGCTTAAGTTGGCGCACCATTCTCAACAAACGCGAGAACTTTCGCGCTGCCTTCCATCATTTCGACTTCCATCACGTTGCCCGCTTTGGCGAAGAGGATGTGCAGCGCTTGCTGCAGGACGCGGGCATTATTCGCCATCGTGGCAAAATCGAGGCGGTGATTAACAATGCCCAACGGGCGCTGGAAATGGTCAAGCAGGAAGGTTCACTGGCCACATATTTCTGGCGTTTCGAGCCAACCCTCGACTCACTTGCCGCACCACAAACTCAGACCACCTCGCCTGAATCCATCGCACTGGCTAAAGATTTGAAAAAGCGCGGCTGGAAATTCGTTGGTCCAACCACTGCATTTGCGTTTATGCAGGCGATGGGGCTACTCAATGATCACTCGCTGACGTGCATCACTCGAGAACAAGTCGAACAGGCAAGGCAGCAATTTCAACGACCAAAGTAGCAACAGAGGCACAAGACACTATACTTTTTGCACAAACGTGCCATGCCCAGATGGCCGGCCTACGTATTCGCTGGGTGCCGTCTTGTAGTAGGGTATGATTTTTACACACTCATCTATACACCGAACAGCAAGGGGACATCACGTTCCCAATGGGGTCAACGTGGTCCAAACGCTCCCTTCTCACACAGAATCCCGCGCTTCGATATGGAAAGCTTGGAGCGTGCATATATTCACGGCCAGCGGCGTACTGCTCGGCACAATGGCGCTGCTCTCGCTGATCGACAACAATCCAGTCGCCTGCTTACTATGGCTTGGCGCGGCGATGATGGTCGATGGTTTCGATGGCACTCTGGCGCGTAAGTATGAAGTAAAAACCATCCTGCCCCACTTCGATGGCTCGACGCTTGATATGGTCATCGATTATCTAACCTGGGCATTTATTCCCGCTCTGTTCATTTACTTCTTTATAGAGTTACCGCCCAATTTCGAATTGCTGTCAGTGTTTATCATTCTGCTGTCATCGATGTTCTGTTTCTGCAACACTAATATGAAAAGCCAGGATAATTACTTTGTTGGCTTTCCTGCTGCCTGGAACATTGCTGCGGCCTATTTTTATATTCTCGATTTACCGCCCTTCATCACCTTTGCATCTATCGTTTTTCTCGCCATTCTTACCGTGACCAAGATGAAGTTCCTGCATCCGTTTCGTGTTCGTCAGTTCATGCCACTCAATATCGCCGTCACGCTATTATGGTGCGCCTGTACAACGTCACTGGTGCTCTCAAGCCCCGAACATGCCGCTTGGGCACTATGGGGGTGGGGCATTGCATCCGTTTACTTCATTGGTATGTGCGTATGGCGTACCGTTCAAGAAGCGTTTTAACTTAGCGATACCTCATACCGCTGTGCCTCCTCCACCATCTCGGTGGCAAGCTCTCCCACGGTGCGCACGGCATCTTCAATGGCCGGTGTTAGCGTAAATGCGTAGTTAAGTCGCAAACACTGGCGAAACTTGCCCGAGGCTGAAAATAGCGAGCCAGGAGCCACATGGATGGCGCGCTTGGCTAAGCGTTCATTAAGACGTACGCAGTCCACGGCGGCAGGTAACTCCACCCATAGCAAAAAACTGCCTTGCGGATAACTGATGCCCGCGCCTTCTGGAAAATAGCGCTGCACCCAGTTGATCATGATGTCCCGTTGGCGCTGATATTGGCGGGTAACATAGCGAAGGTGACGCTCGTAGTGGCCTTTGGCGACAAACTCCGCCACCGCCAACTGCGGCAATGTGGCCGAGGCACCGGTAGAGACATACTTCATATGCAGCGCCTTATCTCGATAACACCCCGGCGCCAGCCAACCCACTCGTAACCCTGGCCCCACCGTTTTCGAAAAGCCACTGCATAACAGCACCCGCCCATCGTCATCGAAAGACTTCACCGTCAACGGCCTTGGGTGGGTATAGGAGAGATCACCGTAGATATCGTCTTCAATGATGGCCACGTCGAAGCGTTGGGCGAGTTGAAACAGCGCCTGTTTGCGCGCCTCGCTCATGGTGTAGCCCAGCGGATTGTTATACGTCGGAGTGACCTGGATGGCACGGATCGGCCACTGCTCCAGCGCCATTTCCAACGCTTTCAGGCCATTGGCTTTTAGGATCTGCATGGTGCCGTAAAAGCTAGGCGAGTCCACGGCCACCACGTCGCCAGGCTGAGTAAGGGTGCGCAGCGCTATCGACAATGCTTCCTGGCAGCCGGTGGTGATCATGATGTCATCCGGGTGCAGCAAACAGCCGGAGGCAATGGCCAGCCGCGCTACCTGCTGACGCAGCTCGGGGCTACCACTCAGTTTGTCGTAGTTAAAGCCATTCAGATCGTTCTTACGGTGCAGCCCCGCCAGTGTTTTCGACAGCGGCTTAAGCGTTTCATAAGCCAGGTTCGGCACACCGCGCCCAAGCAGCAGCCGACTATCGTCACGCTCGGTAGCGACCAGCTCTAATACTTGATCCCATTGGGAGACATCCAGCGGGCACTGCGCAGGACGAGAGACAGAAGGCAGCACCGCAGGCACTCTGCTTGGAAGTACAAAGTAGCCCGATTTCGGCCGTGATTCGATCAGCGACACATCCATCAGTTGCCGATAGGCTTCCTGAGCCGTCGAGATACTGACATCAAGCTCCTGACATACCGCTCGAATAGAAGGCAGGCGATCCCCCACGCGGTAAATACCGTGCTCAATTCGCTCCCGCAAAATACAAGCGACCTCTTCGTAGCGCGTCATGACTCCAGCCCTCTATTTTTGAAATGCTTTTAAAATCGCTCTTCAAAACGTTCTTGAAGACGTTTTAAAAACAATACAGATACCCTGCCCAGCAATCATACAGAGGTATAACATATACCATCTGTATCTTTAAAATAGAAAAGCCTATATCTGTATTGACCTAGCATGGCTGCGTAATCTGGTGGAGCACATCGTCATCAAGGAGAACTGCCATGCTACGCTTCAGCCTCACTCAGTTTCGCTGTCAGTTACGTCACTATCATCAACGCCGCCGTAGCCGCCGTCAGCTACTAACCCTTGATGACCGACTGCTGGAAGATATTGGAATCACTCGCACCCAGGCGCAAAAAGAGGGTTGTAAACCGTTTTGGCAGCACTCGTCATGCAAAAGAGGTCCCTATGAAAACTGCTGAGTATTACCTGTTGGATGTGTTTACCGATAAGCCTTTTTCGGGCAATCAGTTGGCAGTTTTTTTAGATGCCGATGAGCTTGAAACCAGCACTATGCAGGCAATTGCCAATGAACTTAACTTGGCAGAGACGGTATTTTTAGGCGCGCCGACTACGGCTAATCACTACCCTATGCGGATATTCACACCCACGGCTGAGCTGCCGTTTGCTGGCCACCCCACGGTAGGTACCGCGCATCTACTAGCGGAGTTAAACCTCGTCAACCGCGAGCAAGGCATTGTGCTACAGCCACCTGTCGGTGCATTAGCGGTTAATTATGAACGAGAGGGAGCAACCTTCAAAACCGCCCAGCCCGTCATGGTAACGGGCAGCACGATTGATCGTCTCACTGCCGTTGAGCTACTGGGGCTAGACATCCACCAAGTCATTGGCGATCCCATCATTGCTTCTTTCGGGCTGCCCTTTCATCTTATTGAACTAGCTGACCTAGCAGCCCTTGAGCAGATTCAAATCGCCGGTGCAGTATGGGCGGATGCCGTTGCGCGCAGCGGCACTGAGCAGATATACCTTTATGTGATGGAGCAACACGATAACGAAGAGACGATTATACGGAGCCGTATGTTCTGCATGCACGCCAGTATTTGTGAAGATCCCGCCACTGGCAGCGCTGCAGCAGCCTTAACCGGCTATTTAGCGTCACTCAAACCAGAGCCCCTACACTGCAAGATTCACCAGGGTGTTGAAATGGGGCGGCCCAGCGTTATCCACACCGCCGCCAATGGCAATATAGAGCAAGGGTTTGTAACAGTAGCTGGGCAAGCGATCATCGCTGGTGAAGGTAAGCTTTACTTGGACTATTGATTTCGCGACATATCAAACCAATCGCTATAAGTGCGGGAAAGCCACAGTGGCTCGCCCGCCTTTGTTTATGCCACAACAAATACATTGCGCGCGCTGGGCCGATCCTGAATCCGCTTTAAGTAGGCGGATAAATGCGGCGTTTTTTGTAACAAAGGTACAGCAGGCGGCAACTTACTTAAATAATCCAACATCGGCGCGGCCAATGCATCTGCAACACTAAAGGATTCAGTCACTAAATAAGGCTGCTTGGTTAGCTGAAGCTCTAACAGTGATAACATTCGAGCAACCTCCGGCTCAGCTGCTCGGATATAATCTTTCCGTACTGTCCCATTCTCCCCTTTTGGGAAATAGAACTCTAACAAATATCTCCGCACAATTGCTTCATCCACATAGATTGATAGCCAAGCAGAAAATTGATCCACTAAGGCTCGCTCCCAAGCGGCTTCAGGCTGCAATTGATAGCCTTCGAAGGCCTCATCTAAATAGCGACAAATGCTAGCCGTTTCACAAAGCTGATGCTCCCCATGAAGTAATATAGGCACTTTTCCAAAAGGGTTTATGCGTAAATGCTCTGAGCTGTGTAAGTCGATAGCATTGCCGTTTATTGACATACCAAGCGTATAAGGAATTGATTTCTCTTCGCAGCACAACTGCACACTTCGCACAAAGGTACTAAATTGTGGCCCCAGGATATGTACACCTTTCTCTTGCGATAAAGTGCTCATTATTACGCTCCTCTCGTTTTATATAGGTAGTAGTGAAGAGTAACGACAGGCACAATATGTTCAACAACATATTTTGGATAAAGCAAAAATGAGCTAATCAATGCCAATACAAGGAGGGGTTAATAATGCCGTGGGATGAATCGCACAAAATGCACTCGCATGAAAAAATATTGCACGCTGCTGCTCGTCTTTTCACTCACCATGGATTCAACGGCGTGAGCATAGATACTGTTATGCAAGAAGCAGGTATGACACGCGGCGCGTTCTACGCTCACTTTGAATCAAAAAGTGATTTATACACTCAGGCGCTCAAGCATGCTGCAACTCAAGCAGCCCAGCGGTTAGCACTAGAGCATTTACCTGAACAAGGCATAGAGCGATATCTAAGTGAAGAGCACATTTTCGGCCAGCAAGTCCCTTGCCCATTGGCATGCCTGATTAGCGATGTCGCTCAACAAGACCTCCCTATTCGGTCAACCTACACCTTACTCTTCAAAGGGTTTGTCGACAGGGTGAGTCAAATGACGCCAGCAGACCAACTAACTCGACGCCAAATTATTCAACAAGTGGTCGCCATGGTGGGGGGACTTGCTATCGCTCGCACGCTGAACGATGAGTCACTGTCCAAAGAGATACTGGAGGCTTGCCGAGAATTGGCCAGCTCAAAGCATCTCTAAAAGCGTACCGGCCTATTGCTGATTCCCCGTAGCTTTGGGCCAACGGGCAATCACCGCGGTGACAATAACGGCAAACAACAGCCGTGCCCATAAAATGCCCGTTATATCGGCTCCAAGCATTAAGATCAGCAGTGTATCTTCTATAACGCTATGGCAGAGGCCGAGAAAACACAGCGCTAGCGTGCTGTCGCGCTTGCTAAGCACCCCGTTTTGCACGTCACGAATCAGCAGCCCTGCGCCATAGCTTAACCCCAGCGTGAAACCAATGACCGTCACATTCGCTGCCGAACGGCCAATGCCTAATAGCTTGAGCAACGGTAGCAAGCCAAGATGAATCCAACGCTCTAGACCCAGCCTTTTTAAAAGTTTTAAGAGCACAATCAGCGCTAAAATAATCACAAAAATAAGCGCTAACGTTTCCAACTGTGCCAACGCCCAACTGCTGAGCGTTGGTGCTGATGAAAAACTTGGCTGCCATACCAATTCAACGGGTGCTTGCAACAAACCAAAATACGAATAGAAGCAGTGTAACAGCCAAGCAAGCAATAAAGCCCCGCCCACACGCAGAACCAGCGTGCCCCACCAAGGTACGCCAGCGCGCTTGGCTACCGCTCCCTCAACGGGAAGCGAATGCCCTACCAGCATCAACGCACCCAGTACCGTTACCTGCTCAACACTCAAAGGCGTTTCACCGACGACTTGGAAAAACACCGCAATGGCGGTGTACAAATTGGTGAAGAGCGCCGCCGCCCACACAACACCCATTTGTTCAGGCAAACCGAGTGTGCTCATTAAAGGAGCTAATGCCGCCCCCAGCCACTCGATCATACCGAGTAGCTCTAACCCTTTGACGATGAGCAAAGCAGGTATCAGGATTTTGAGTAATGTCACATACACGCGCAGCGCGTCTTGCAGTACACGACCTACTACCGCCAATAAATAGTGAATTGTGATCCGCATCAAGCCCTTCATTGCCATCGTTTTAACAAACGTTATGATAATGGAGATGACGCAGAATCTTCTTTCCAATACGGTGCCTACAATCACTATTCGTTCTTTATAAACATAGGAAGAGAATTTTATTTCATGGATGCTATTG
The DNA here is from genome assembly GCF_014897875.1 of Halomonas sp. 3A7M. Classification (NCBI taxonomy): domain Bacteria; kingdom Pseudomonadati; phylum Pseudomonadota; class Gammaproteobacteria; order Oceanospirillales; family Halomonadaceae; genus Halomonas; species Halomonas sp. 3A7M. Next base: position 10,108 of record NZ_JABUZD010000066.1, on the reverse strand, counting down.
ATCGAAGAATTCTTGACCAGCTTCAACGCGATTCCAGCCTGACCAATCAAGCATTAGCGGATAAAATAGGGCTTTCCCCCTCTGCCTGTTTAAAGCGGGTTAATCGATTACGCGATGCGGGAGTCATTGAGCGTGAAGTGGCGCTACTCAACCCTGATGCCTTAGGCCAGCGCCTACACATGGTGGTGGAAGTCACCATGGAGCGGGATAACAAGTTACTCTACCAGCAGTTCTTAACATCAGCGGTCAACGCCCCTGAAGTGAAGCAGTGCTATCAAGTAACGGGTGAGTGTGATTTTGTGTTGATCGTGGCAGTCGCTGATTTAGATGAGTACGACCGCTTCTGCGACAGCGTGCTCTATGCCCACGACAACCTGCGCAAGTTCCGCACGTTACTATCGCGAAAACGGCATAAGTTCGATACGTCTGTGCAGCTCAGTCGTTGAGTACTGCTCACGCCGTCAACCCAATCCCCCGCAAGATCACCGAGGTTACCGACTGTACGGCTTTTTCAAACTGCAGGTCGTCTAAGGGTTTATTGTCGTTAAGCAGGTAGATTTGGTAGTCGAAGTCGGCGTAGTGCTGGGTCGATGCCCAAATCATATAAAGGAGGTAGGACGGTTCAACGGGGTTAATTTGGCCGGACTCGACCCACTCGCGAATTTTTGACTCTTTCAATTTAGCCCATTCGTATAAGTTATCGCGCAGGCGCTCTTTCAGAATGGGTGCGCCCTGCATTACTTCCGCCGCCCATATTTTCGAGCCGTGAGCGCGGTAGCGAGAATGATTCATTTTGGCGCGGATATAGCTAGAAAGCACTACTCGTGGGTCGTCGTAGAGTTCGAAGCACAGCGCGTCCTGTTTCCAGATTTCCAGCAGCGCTAGCAGCACTTCCTGGTAGAGCGCCTTTTTAGTGGAAAAATAGTAGTGCACGTTGGATTTGGGCAGATCGGCCAACTGGGCAATTTCCCCCATCGATGCTCCGGCATAGCCTTTTTCAGCAAACAATTGCTCCGCCGCCTGAAGAATCTTTTTTACGTTGGTTTGCCGAATTTCGTCCTGTGTTCTCGCCACGCTGCTCGTCCCTTTACGACTAAGATACGCACACCAAAAAAGTGCACCACCGCTGAGCAGTGGTGCAGAGAAGATGGCGTAGTTAGCTTACGGCGTCAACGTTGGTTAGTGGGAAACGAAAACTCGGCACGTGTGGCTTCGCTCACCGAAGGCCAGCGCTGGGAAACCGCTTTTCGGCGGGTATAGAAGCGTACAGAGTCAGGGCCGTAGGCGTGAAGGTCGCCAAACAACGAGCGTTTCCAGCCGCCAAAGCTATGGTAGGCCACCGGTACGGGAAGCGGTACGTTAACACCCACCATGCCCACTTCGATGCCATCGGTAAAGCGTCGAGCAGCCTCGCCATCGCGAGTAAACAGGCAGGTGCCATTGCCGTATTCATGGTCGTTAATCAATTGCATAGCATCATCTAAGCTGCCGACCCGCACCACGCACAGCACTGGCCCGAAAATCTCTTCCTGGTAAATGCGCATCTCGGTAGTAACGTTATCGAACAGGCAACCACCAACGAAATAGCCATCTTCATGACCCGCGATTTTCAGCTCACGGCCATCGGCCACTAGTGACGCACCTGCCTTTATGCCGTCTTCGATATAGCCCAACACCTTGTCACGGTGCTCTGCCGTCACCAGCGGGCCCATATCCAAGCCTTTATCGGTACCAGGGCCAACCTTGAGCTCAGCAATTTTAGGCAGCAGCGTTTCAACTAACCGATCTGCCGTCTCGTCACCCACGCACACCGCCACCGAAATCGCCATGCAACGCTCACCACAGCTTCCGTAAGCCGCTCCCATCAGGGTGTTGGCGGCGTTTTCCAAATCGGCGTCTGGAAGTACCACGGCATGATTCTTCGCCCCACCCAGAGCCTGAACGCGTTTGCCAGCGGCCGAACCACGAGAATAGATAGCTTCCGCTACCGGCGTTGAGCCAACAAATGAGATGGCTTTAACGGCCTTAGCATCTAGCAGCGTTTCCACCGCTTCGCGACTACCGTGCACCACATTCATCACGCCTTTTGGCAACCCAGCTTCTTGCAACAGCTCGGCTACCGCCATCGCCGCCGAAGGGTCTTTTTCCGAAGGCTTGAGAATAAAGGTGTTGCCGCAAGCAATCGCCATCGGATACATCCACAGCGGCACCATGGCAGGGAAGTTAAACGGAGTAATGCCGGCCACTACGCCCAATGGCTGGAAATTGGACCACGCATCAATGCCCGGCCCAACGTTATGGGAATACTCACCTTTTAATAGCTCAGGCACACCGCAGGCATACTCGACATTTTCGATGCCGCGCTTCAGTTCGCCCATCGCATCTTCAGGGGTTTTACCGTGCTCTTCACTGACCAATTGCACCAAGCGGTCAGCGTGCTCCTCTAGCAGTTGCTTGAAGCGGTACATCACTTGGGCGCGCTTAGCAGGTGGCGTATCTCGCCAAGCGGGAAACGCAGCTTGGGCGGCGGCAATAGCCCGCTCTACGTCGGCAGCGCTGGCGTCCGCTACTTGGCGAATCACTTTACCCGTTGAAGGGTTGGTCACGTCCAGCGTGCGCTGGCTGTCGATTAATTCACCGTTAATTAGATGGGAAACAACGCTCATATTTAAACTCTCTTTTTAACGCTCTGAAGTTTAGATCAGTCGGTTATGCTAACGAATCCAGGGTGGTGGCAACGGCATCAAACAGCCGCTCTAGCTCAGCCTCTGTAGAGCCAAACGGAGGGCCGAACTGCAGTGTGTCGCCGCCATAGCGCACGTAAAACCCAGCTTCCCACAAGGCTAAATGGGCATCCCTAGGGCGAATGGTGGGGTCGCCATCTCGGGGCGCCAATTGAAGTGCGCCCGCTAAGCCATAGTTACGAATATCAACAATGTGATTGCGGCCTTTTAGAGCGTGCAGCTTTTGTTCAAAAGCGGGCGCGATAGCACTTACCTGGGCAGGGAAGTTGTCACGCTCCATCATTTCAAGCGCCGCTAAGCCAGCGGCACAAGCGACAGGGTGGGCGCTATAGGTATAACCGTGGGAAAACTCAATGGCGTGTTGGGCACCGCCAGCGTGCATAAAAGTGTCGAAAATTTCGCTGGAAGCAATCACCGCGCCCATAGGAATAGCGCCGTTGGTGATCTGCTTGGCAACGTTCATGATATCCGGCGTAACGCCAAACGCTTCTGCGCCGGTAGTTGCGCCACTGCGACCAAAAGCAGTGATCACTTCATCGAATATCAGCAGAATATCGTGGGCGGTACAGATCTCGCGCAGCCGATCCAGATAGCCTTTGGGCGGCACAATCACCCCAGCAGAGCCAGACATCGGCTCAACGATCACAGCCGCAATGGTGGATGCATCGTGCAGGGCGATTTGATCAAGCAACGCATCAGCAAGCTCAGCGCCGGTTTCGGCTTGGCCACGAGTGAAGGCGTGACCTGCCTGCAGCGTGTGCGGCAGATGCGTCACATCCATCAATTGGCCATAGTGCTTACGGTTGCCACCGATGCCACCCAGGCTGGTGCCACCAATATTCACCCCGTGATAGCCCTTGGCACGGCCAATCATGCGTGTCTTCTCGGGCTTACCTTTTAGCCGCCAGTAGGCCTTGGCCATTTTGACAGAGGTATCAGCGGCTTCTGAACCAGAGTTAGTAAAAAACACATGATCCAGCCCAACAGGTGTAAGGCTGGCCACTTTTTCCGCCAGCTTAAACGCCAGCGGATGACCAATTTGAAAACCTGGCGCAAAGTCGAGAGTACCCAGCTGCTGCGCCACCGCTTTTTGGATCTCTTCACGATTGTGACCCGCGCCGCAGGTCCATAAGCCAGAGAGTGAATCAAACAGCTTACGGCCCTGGTCATCGATGTAATAGCGCCCTTTCGCGCCAGTAATCATGCGCGGGTTGGCACGGAAATCACGGTTAGCGCTAAACGGCATCCAATAGTGCTGATTAAGCGCGCCGGGAGAAGCGTTTTGTTCGTCAATAAACGCCTGAGGGGTAGTGTTGTTTTGTAGGTCAAACATGGTGTCCAGCTCCATCGCTATGAGACATAGCCTCAGCATGCGCCACTGAACATGTTTATAAAATTACGCTTTTCTTGTGTTCACGTTAGAAAATTTATACGTAATAAGCAGGCGTTTATCTCTACGCTGGCTGGTAACTAATGAATAAAAACGGTCAGCCGCCAGCTTTATATGTGCTAACTCATAAAGGAATGCTCATGAACTCGCTTGTAGAACCGAATACCGTGCTAGCCACCTTACGCACCGACAGCGACCGTCTTTGGCAATCGCTGATGGACATGGCGAAGCTGGGCGCGACTGCTAAGGGCGGCGTTAACCGACAGGCGCTGACGGATCTTGATCGACAGGGACGCGACCTATTTATCCAGTGGTGTCGTGCAGAAGGTTGCACCATCCGCATTGATAATATCGGTAATATTTTTGCCCGCCGGGAAGGCAGCGATCCAACAGCCAAAACCGTCATGGCGGGCAGCCACTTGGATAGCCAGCCCACTGGTGGGAAGTATGACGGCTGTTTTGGCGTACTTTCAGGCCTAGAAGTAATACGAACGCTTAATGAACACAACATCACTACAAAATCACCCATTGAAGTCGTTGCGTGGACTAACGAAGAGGGTTGTCGCTTCCCACCCTGCATGATGGGTTCTGGGGTATTTACTGGCGTGCTTGAATTTGACGCCATGATGGCACGCACCGACGCCGATGGCGTCACGGTGAGTGATGCACTGGATGCCATTCACTATCGTGGTAGCGATGAGGTCTCACCAAATGAGATTAAAGCTTACTTTGAACCACACATCGAACAGGGGCCGATTTTAGAAGATACCGACACCACCATCGGCGTGGTTATCGGTGGGCTTGGTCAAAAGTGGTTTGATTTAACCCTAACCGGGCTTGAAGCCCATGCGGGTCCCACGCCAATGAATCTACGTCGCGACGCCATGATGGGCGCAGCGGAAGTGACGCAAGCACTTAACCGAATTGCCTTTGATCATCAGCCCCACGGGCGCGGTACGGTTGGTTGTATGTCACTACATCCTGGCTCGCGCAACGTTATTCCCGGCCAAGTCAAAATGACCCTGGATATGCGCCACTGGGAGCCAGAAGCCCTGATCTCAATGAGTCAATCCTTAGCGACGGCCGTCGAAGAAATTTGCCAACGTCATGGGCTGGAATATGAATTAACGCCCACCGCAGATTTTGCCCCTGAGCACTTCAATAAAGCCTGTGTTGATGCAGTGCGCGAAGGGGCCGAGCAGCTCAACCTATCGCACATGGATATCATCAGCGGTGCTGGTCACGATGCCATGTTCGTCGGCCGTGTAGCCCCCGCAGCAATGATCTTTGTTCCCTGCAAGGACGGCATTAGCCACAACGAAATTGAAAGTGCCACTCCGGAGCATGTGCACGCTGGCTGTAACGTGCTGCTGCACGCAATGCTCAATGCCGCTGAGTTTTCCTAAATGGCTTTGCGCTACCGCACGGGGTTAAACGTGCGGTAGCCAACTCTTTATAGCACCACGTCATACCCTTCAAACTTAGGTGGGCCAAGGTAGATACCTTCCGGCGCCTTGGCGTTAGCATGAGCCTTGCGGAACGCTTCTGACTTGGTCCAGGCGCGGAAGGCTTCTTCCGATTCCCACACACTGTGGGAGATAAACACAGTGTGGTCTTCCTGGCTTTCGCCCTGCAGCATTTGGAATTGTTGAAAGCCCGGCACTTCATCCAAATGAGAATCGCGGTTACGCCATACCTCTAAAAAATCCTCTTCGCGGCCTGGGGCAATCCGAAAACGGTTCATGGCGATATACATGCACTCTCTCCTATTGAGTTTGTCTAACACGCTAGCGTAGCGGCCTGCCGCTTACGACGTCTATCCCTTGAGGGTAACGTCATGGTTTTATGACGAATAGGCGTTATGCCGAGCAAACCACAGGATACGGCATGGCTAAGGCACCCATCCAGGTCGTTTGGTTCAAACGCGAAAAAGCTGACAACCACCCACTACAAACCAGCTACTTTTGCATTTACGTATTGTGGATATTCGAATGCGGCTCTTAAAATCAAAAGGCATGAAGTAGTATGTGTAATACTTCCATTTAAAACGTATTCAACAGCAGTATTAAGAGAAACATTGAAAGGTTCAACCATATCATCGGCAGGAGGCCTAGCAGCTAGCTCATAGAGTTCTGTTGCAATGATAAGATGATCTCTTGTTCTAACTAGAGTTGTAAAAGGATCCGTTACACCGATAGATTTAAAGTGGCCTGCACCGATGCCAGCCTCCTCTGCAAGCTCCCGAGCAGCTGCTTGCTCAGGAGCCTCCCCCTCGTCTATCCCTCCACCAATGATTTCTATCATTTCAGCATCTTGAGCATATTTATACTCACGGGCAAGTAATACCGTACCATCAGAAAATAAAGGAAGAATTGCAACACCGTCTTTCATATCAACAGTACCAAATATCCCCCTATCACCCTCAGGCCGGATAACACTGTCTTCGGTAACTTCAATCCACGGATTTTTATAAATTGTTTTGCTTGAGGTAACAGTAAACTGTCCTTTCTTTATTCCACTCATGTCCCCTCCTTTGCCAATTAAGTTAACAGGCCACGCGCTGAGAAATCTTTCAAGAGCTGAGCATGGTTTTCAAAAACAATCCCATCAATACCACTATCCCTAGCACTTTTAACATTATCTTCACGATCATCGATGAAAACAACATCATCTCTATCGCAACCTAAAATCTCCAACATTTTTAAAAAAGCATCGGCATTAGGTTTGACAAGCTTATGCTCAAAAGATAAAAACTTCTTCTCAAATAAGTTATCAACATTCGGAAAGGACTGTATTTTCTCCCAATGTGTTTGATCGATGTTTGACATGCAAGCTTGGCGGAAACCACGCTGAGCTAATTTCTTAATTAACAATACTGTTTCGTTTTTTTCGCCGACCAATACTCTTTTTAGCAAGCTCTCTATCTCGTACTCGGGAACATCGCTACTTATTGCACTCTTTATTTCAGAAACATAAATCTCTTTTGTTATCAACCCTGCGACTGCTTTTTCAGTAAGGCTGTAACTTGAGGGAGACTCCTTAAATTCTTCTCGAATTAACGGGAGCAATTCTGATTTATCGATATTAAATTTCTCAGTGGCATCTTCCATCATGCCGCTAAAATCCAATTCAACGACAACGCCACCAAGATCCCAAACAATCCATTGAGGAACTTTCATTCATGCATCTCCTTAGTCGACACTAACTTACTTAAGAAAACTCATAGAGAATATATTGTAGACGTAAAATTCTAATATACATGAATTCAACCAAGACAGTACCGCTGGAAGTAAATGCTGTAGCTTCGCCGCCACTCGGAAACCTGGGCATCAATCCATTGTGAATAAGCGCGCTAGAAAAGCAAAACCCGCCATCGCCAACAGCTTTCACTGTTTGGCGATGACGGGTTTGATGATGCCTAGAAGGACGGCTTAACTAAGCGCTTCCAGAGACTCCTCGATAATGCTCAAGCCCTCTTCCAGCACGGCAGAAGAGACCGTCAGCGGCACCAGAATGCGGATGCTATTGCCGTAGAAACCACAGGAGAGCAGGATCAGGCCTTTCTCGCGGGCTTTGGCACACAGCGCTCCGGTCATCTGAGTATCTGGCTTGCCATCGCTGTTGAGCAGTTCAAAGGCAGCCATGGCGCCTAATTGGCGGCCGTGGGCAACGGCGGGGAAACGCTCTTCCCACACTGCAAAACGCTCGGCCAGCATTTTGCCCATCTGTTCGCTGCGCGCCAGGATATCTTCTTCTTCGATTACCTCGATGACCGCTAACGCCGCTGCGCAGGAGAGCGGGTTACCGCTGTAGGTGCCACCCAAGGAGTTGGGGCCAGAGGCGTCCATCACGCTGGCACTACCCACAACCGCCGATAGCGGCATGCCGTTCGCCAGGCTCTTGGCGGTGGTGAGGATGTCCGCTTCAATACCGCTATGTTCCAGCGCAAACAGCTTGCCGGTGCGGGCAAAGCCGGACTGCACTTCGTCGGCGATCAGCAGAATACCGTGCTCGTCGCACAGCGCGCGTAGCGCTTTCAGGTAATCCGGTGAGGCGATGTAGAAACCGCCTTCGCCCTGTACCGGCTCAATCACGATGGCCGCGGTGCGATGCGGGGCAATATCGGTTTTGAACAGCGTACGAATGGCGTCTAACGACGCTTCTTCGCTGATGCCGTGCAGCGGGTTGGGGAACGGCGCACGGAACACATCGCCCGGCATAGGGCCGAAGTCGTTCTTATAGGGCAGTACCTTGCCGGTCATGGCCAGCGTCATCATGGTACGGCCGTGGAAAGCACCGTCGAACGTGATAATGCCGGTACGGCCAGTCGCCGCGCGAGCGATCTTCACGGCGTTTTCCAGCGCTTCAGCACCGGTATTAACCAGCATTGCTTTACGCTCGGGGCCACGCACCGGCGTCAGTTCACAAAGTTTTTGGCACAGCTGTACGTAAGGGGCGTAGGAGATCACCGCCGCGCTGGTGTGCATGACTTTTTTAAGCTGCGCTTCTACTGCCGCGACAATTTTTGGATGGCGATGGCCCAGGTTTAATACGCCAATCCCTCCCGCAAAATCGATCCAACGGTTGCCGTCGGCATCCCATAACTCGGCGTTTTCAGCACGCTCGGCAAACTGGGTGGTAGGCGTGGCGGCACCGTTGGCCACATAGCGATTTTTCAGTTCGTTCAATTCTTGGTTATTCATCATCGTTTTCCTTATAGACCGCCAACGCAGACGTATTTCAGTTCAGTAAACTCATCTAACCCGTGGTGGGAGCCTTCACGCCCCAATCCGGACTCTTTCACGCCGCCAAACGGCGCCAGTTCGGTAGAAATCAGGCCTTCATTAACACCAACCATGCCGTATTCCAACTGCTCCATGGTGTGCCAGATACGGCGGTAACCCGTGGCGTAGAAGTAGGCCGCCAAGCCAAACGGGGTATCGTTGGCCATGGCGATCGCTTCTTCATCACGCTGGAAACGGAACACTGGCGCAACGGGCCCGAAGGTTTCTTCATCGGCCACCGCCATCTGGGTGGTTACGTCAGCAAGCACCGTGGGGGTAAAGAAGCGCTCGCCTGCGGCGTGGGGCTTACCGCCGCAGAGCAGTCGCGCGCCGTGATTGACCGCGTCGTCTACGTGACGCTGCACTTTTTCCACCGCCGCTTGGTTAATCAGCGGGCCGATGGTGCTGCCTTCCGTTAAACCATCGCCGACCTTCAGCGCGCTAACACGCTCGGTCAGCTTGCTGACAAACGCGTCGTAAACCCCGTCCTGTACTAGGAAGCGGTTGGTGCACACGCAAGTTTGCCCGGCATTACGGAATTTTGAGGCAATCGCCCCCTCTACGGCGGCATCCACATCAGCGTCATCAAAGACGATAAACGGCGCGTTGCCGCCCAGTTCCATAGCGGTTTTCTTCACCGTGCTCGCGCACTGAGCAAGCAGGTGCTTACCCACCGGCGTCGAGCCAGTAAACGAGACTTTACGCACCCGTGAGTCGGTGGTGAGCACTTCACCCACCGCTGCCGGTTTTGAGGCGGTAATCACGTTAATGGTGCCGGCTGGCAGGCCTGCTTCAAGCGCCAAGTAAGCCGTTGCCAACGCGGTTAACGGCGTCGCTTCGGCGGGCTTAATCACCACAGTGCAGCCTGCGGCCAAGGCCGGGGCGCACTTGCGGGTAATCATCGCCAGGGGGAAGTTCCACGGGGTAATCGCTGCTACCACGCCGACCGGCTCGCGCAGCACCATGAGGCGCTTGTCCGCGCCGTGACTAGGCAAGGTTTCCCCAGCCATACGCTTGGCTTCTTCAGCGAAAAACTCAATAAATGAGGCGCCGTAAGTCACTTCACCCTTGGCTTCTGCTAGCGGCTTGCCCTGCTCCAGGGTCATCAAGCGGGCTAAGTCATCGGCGTGTTCATTGATCAGCTCAAACCAGCGGCGCAGCAATGCCGAGCGCTGTTTCACTGGCGTTGC
>NZ_JABUZD010000048.1:0-1693 GCF_014897875.1 Halomonas sp. 3A7M | reverse complement strand
ATTTTAGCGGGGTGGCAGAACGTCGCGGAATGGACGCTTACCAGGAGTTGGCCATCGCGATCGGCGGTGCGTTCCACCAGGCGCATCACGCGCTGGACGACGTATTCGATCTTGCCATCGTGGATCGAGACGGTCTGTGTCCACAGCGCCTGGCGCTTGCCGGGACGTAGTTCTTGCCAATAGTCCGTCGCCACCGCCAGCCAGGTATCTCGATCAGCCGTGGCCGAGCCACGGGGGTTCCATTTGACGACATAGTCGAGCCGGCGCCCCGCGTCGGCAAAGGCCTGACGTTGCCGTTCGAGCAGGGCCAGGTGCGATGCCCAGACACAGCAGGCCCAGGTAGCTTTTGACCACATCGCTGGTGCGCATGCCCAGCGTGGTGGGGAAGCGCCCGTCGATGCTATCGACGCCAGCGATCTCGAAGCACTGCCCGATGATGGACAGCCCGGCGTGGCTGGTGAGGGTGCGACGACTGGCACGGAACTTGACGTTGGGTATGGCACTATCTGGGTGAATGGCGATATTCGCTATATTGCCATGCAGTTCAGTAGGTTAGAAGCATTTCTGGGGGCTGGTCTCACGGATTCAGGTATATGTCTTAACGGGGTGCCCACTGTTTCGGTGGGCAAAACCATCCACCCTCCCATGGACGGACCCAAGCGTCCATCGCCACTACACAGCGCCGAAACCCAGGCACTGACAGATGCATAAAAAATAAAAACATTTAAAAACAACAAGTTAAAATCATTCGAATAGTTCACGAAAAACCAAAAGCAGTAGATACAGAGTGAATAAATCGCTACACTAAAAACCGCAGCCTTGTCACATGCACACCACGCTGCTTGGGATCCATTTTATATTTTCAATAAATAATGAGACCTAATAATGTCTATTTTTACCTCATCTACTGATATTCAGCTGCTTTACCTCGCCGTCAACGATCGGCCCGCGGACTGGAGAGGCTTTCTTCACTGGGCAAACCAGGAAGATGAAGACAGCTCCGACGCACTAGGTGCTTCACTGACGCAATCCAAAATATTTTCTGACTTGTTTGATGACCTATCGTCCAGCGAAAAAATTGCGACAGTCTACCAGCATCTTTTCAATAGAGAACCGGAAAAATCTGGCCTGGACTATTGGACAGCACAGCTTGAAGCTGGTAGTTCGCTAACCACCGTTGCACGCCACATTGGTAATGCTGCTCAAGGTGATGACCTTGATACCCTTTCACAGCATATCGAAGACGCTCTCGATGCTACCTATGGTGAACTCATCGATGTGCTGTATGCAGGCTATTACGGTCGCGCCTCGGATGAAGAAGGCCGGACATTCTGGATTCAAGAGCTTAAAGCTTCGGATGGCAGTCTCTCCAATGTCATCCAGGCATTTGGAAACTCTTCAGAAAGCACGGAGATGTATGGAGATCTCACCAACTCCGCTCGAGTGGAGATGATTTACCATACATTATTTGACCGAGAGCCTGATCAGAATGGCCACGATTACTGGGTAGGTAAGATTGACAGCGGTGCCCTGACGCTATCGCAAGTCGTGTTCGCCATCGCAGAGGGTGCACAAGAAGCAGATCAACAAGCACTGGCCACTACTGTTACCACGCTTAACGCTAAAGAGCCGGAGCCCGAACCTGAGCCCGAGCCGGAGCCCGAACCCGAACCGGAGCCCGAACCCGAACCGG
>NZ_JABUZD010000003.1:0-887 GCF_014897875.1 Halomonas sp. 3A7M | reverse complement strand
CCTACATACATTATGCACGAAAACTTTCGGTTAGGCACTTATGAATTTACTTCGCTATTTACTGGTCATTTTTATCAGCTTTCTTGTATTAACGACTGATACATTTGCCAATGAAAAAAACAATACTTCCCGCGCATTAGCCGCCAGCGAACAGGAAGAAGTTAACGCTATTAACCAACTATCAAGCCCCGATGGCCCAGAAATTCAAGGACAACGAAATAGAGGTAGTGAACTTACCGGCATCATGGTCGACCGTACCGTCACCATGGCAGGTAAGACCTTTTATCGCGCTTTCAGCCAGCGGGCAATGGATAACCTCATTATCGGTAATGCCACGATTACCATTCAAGAACGTCCCGATGCCCGCTGGGGCAGCCAAATTGCCATCGTGGAAGGCAATCGGATGTACTTCAGAACACAGCTCTCTCCCAGGATTAGCGAAGCTGACCGCGTAGCAGGAGAAGCTGTCAATATCGTTGAGGAGGCACTTCTCCAGCAGCAGCTGGCATCTGCTCTTACCTCAGATAAAGACTTGGGAAAAGAGGAGTTATTCTAATGAAAAACTATAGAAAAACAGCTTGCGCTACGTTCATAGTGTTAATAGGAATAAGTGTTCACGCGCAATCAGGGGATTTAATTTATAAACCTATTAATCCTTCTTTTGGCGGCGACCCTTTTACAGGTAGTTACCTGTTAGGTAAAGCCCAGTCGCAAGATACCAATACAGATCCAAATGCACGTAGGGGGCAAACATTATCATCCACCGAGCGCTTATTACAAAGTTTAGAAAGTCGGTTGATATCACAGCTCATTTCCGATGTTAGCCGCGGTGAAGTCAGTGAAGGTAAGTGGTTATGCAAAAGTTATCGAGTTACTTTTTCCGTAAT
>NZ_JABUZD010000047.1:0-824 GCF_014897875.1 Halomonas sp. 3A7M | reverse complement strand
ATTTCAGGGCGTGGCTGTAGGTGCTGATTTATGGGCGCTTACGAACTACTACGTTCAGTCTACCGTCATTTAGGAGCCATCCGATTCATCAGGTCAACCAAATGAACAGGGCCAGAATCCTCTTTGATCATGCCAGTTGCACTAGGCCTAAAAAGCGTTTGAAGAATAAGTTGACGCTCGTCATCATGCAGAGCGTTCTTTTTCCTCAGCAAGGCAAGGTAGGTATGAATCATCGTCCTGCGCTCCTGGGCATCGACATGCAAGTGATTGTGGGACATAAACAAATTTGCACATAACCGAACTGCCCATATAGCGAAGGTTGTAAGGACGGCCATAGTTACCAGCCTGCCTACTATTAATTCACCAACCTGCTGATTTAAAACATACAGAGCAAACCAGACCAATCCTGAAATTGCAACAATCGCAGACAACCCAGTTACTATAGCGAACAATATCGATTTATCTCGATGATATTTTTCCTGAAGCTTCCAATATCGGACCGGTGCCTGGAGTGCCAGCTTGTCATCATAGGTCTGAGTCAAGGCCTCTAAATCATTCCGAGCTTTTTCGATAGCGCCTGAAAGTTCTTGCTCGTATTCGCCGACATTTTCTTCGAAGCGCTTACGCTGCCCTTCCAGCAGCTTATCTGCACGCCCTGTCAGAGTATCGAGCCGTTCCTGACTTTGGCCAGCTTGACCAGTCTGGCGAGTTAGTTCTTCATCCCATGCTTCTCGTAGGTTGAACAGCGACTGAGTCTCTGATTCGGCTTTTCCATAAGCGCGTAAGCGTTCATCCTACGACGTAGTTGACCTACTTCACGTCAC
>NZ_JABUZD010000049.1:0-2088 GCF_014897875.1 Halomonas sp. 3A7M | reverse complement strand
ATCGAGTAGGGTGAGGCGTTACCGCCTCATCCCTCTCACAGAACCGTACATACGGGCCTCGTATACGGCTCATGCCATTAACTTACCCCGAACTCGGGGACAGTGATGCCCGTTTTGATCTTCGTTAAGTCCATCAACTTCAGATCGTCATGCAAGTAGGCGCTGGGGATCGCCAGATGGGCCAGCGGTGACGCCGCGTTACGCCAGCTTTGCATCTTGATGTACTTAAACGGCGGGCGGTAGCCCAACTGTTTCAGCCTTCGATGCAGCCGACTCGGCTTCTTCCACTGCTTGAGCTGGACGCAGCGGAGACGCCGCCTGACCCAGCTCATCACCTGTTTCAACACCCGTGCGCAGTTCGCTACCCGGAAGTAATTGGCGAAGCCACGGAGTACAGGATTCAGTTCGCGGATGATCACCGCAAGCCCTGCACCTCGATTGCGCTTCGTCAACGCTTTCACCTTCTGCTTAAGTTTCACCACCTTCTTTTCCTGGATGCGGGTGTACTTGGTGTGGATCACCACCCCCAGGAACTTGATCCCCTCGTCGCTGTGCGCGATGTGGGTCTTGGTGGCATTGACTGTCAGCTTCAGCTCACCTTCCAGATAACAGTGGGCTGCCCTCAACGCGTTCTCCGCTCCAGCCCGTGAGCTGCACAGGATCAGGATATCGTCCGCGTAGCGGACGATTCGATGACCCCGTGCCTTCATGAACTGGTCGAAGGCGTCCAGGTAGACGTTGGCGATCAGCGGACTGATCACGCCGCCCTGGGGGCTGCCCAGCGCCGTCTCTTCAAGGTGGTGCCCCACCATCACGCCGCTTTCCAGGCACTGGCGCAGCAGCGACAACACACTGCCGTCCGTGATCCGTTGGCGGAACTGGCGGATGATCAGGTCGTGGTTTAACGTGTCGAAGCATTTCGACAAGTCCATATCCACTACCCATTCACGCCGGTAGCGGCGCACGAACAGCTCCGCCTTGCCAATGGCATGGTGGCCACTGCGTCCCGGACGATACCCGTAGCTCGAGGGATGAAAGTCCGGTTCGAAGAGCGGTTCGATGATACTGCGTAATGCCTGTTGCACAACCCGGTCTCGAACCGTGGGAATACCCAACAGACGTTCACCGCCGTCATCCTTGGCGATGGCAACGCGCCTGACAGGCTGCGCTCGATAGCGCTTTTCCTTCAGTTCGAGGAGCAGACACGACAGCTCCACCTCCAGATTCACCTCGAACGCACTCAGGCTCTGCCCATCGATTCCGGCCGCACCTTTGTTGCGCTTGACGTGTCTGAAGGCTTCATACAGGCGCTGCTTTGACAGCAACTGCCCGTAAAGACTGTAGTATTTCCTCATGCCTGCTCATCTCTGTGATGACGGCTCCGATCGTCGGTCTGGCTACTGGTCTGTTTCAAACGACCCGTCCGGGTACTAGCGCTTGGCAATCTGCCGCCACGGTGTCGTTCTACTCCCTCGTTCAGAGAAGGACGAAGCCACTGTGTTCCCACCGCACTTCGACCCACTTCCCTGCCCCGTCGGACAGCTTGTGAACGCAGCGTCCACCTTCGGATCAATATCCGTCGTTCTCATTAATGACTTCCGCCCTTCGCATCCGACCAAGGCTTTTGGCCTTGCCCAGTCCACTGAACCTCCGCCAGCGGTCGATCCGGTTTTATCCTCCACGCTGTTACCAGGCTTCACAGGCCGGAACTTCCTCACTACTACGGCATCATCTGCCACCTCACACCCGACCCGCTCTTGGCTTTCACCTTGACGCGTGCCTTCCAGACAAACTGGATACGGTGCCAGGCTTCCCCGGTTACTGCACCGGCTCCCTGTTAACGATGCCACCCTCAAACACAGCACAGGCCTGACTGAGTATCGGGCGTCGCGCTATTTTGCACGCTTACCCACCTGTGCTGCCGAAGCAGGTTCACTTGCGTTGTGTACCGTTAACACCCTATGGCTTCCTTCAGACCCCACCGTTGGCCAGTGGCGCCCTTGCCAGTCGGGTTGTCTTCCCCTCAGTCGGGGTGACGACACCTTCTTTCAGGTGTCCGGGGTTGCCGGCTTCGCCGGGCAAACAAAA
>NZ_JABUZD010000051.1:0-48870 GCF_014897875.1 Halomonas sp. 3A7M | reverse complement strand
AATTACGGAAAAAGTAACTCGATAACTTTTGCATAACCACTTAAACCACATAAAATTGCTAAGCTTTTTTGACTCGCATCCCCACCTGCCATCAATGTGAAAACTGATAAAAACGTCACTATTGGCTTATCGAGGCATTGGCTCCTAGACTGAAGTCTCGTTTCTTTTGAGATACCCGACCTATGCGTGTGTTTTCTAATCCGGTCGGTGCCGGTTCACTCTGGTTTGATAATTTGGTGACTGCAGACGGTGTGCCTGTGGCTTACGACCCGCAAGCACGTGCCTTTCTGCCGATGCCGCCCTTCTGCGCCAACCGTGAAGTCATTGGCTGCAACTGGATTGCGCCTAAGCAAGGTGAATTCTGCCGTGCCTGCGCGATGACAGCCCTAGCACCCGATCCTTCCATTTCAGATGCCATGCCCAACTGGGCGCAAACGGAGGCTGCTAAACGCTGGGTAATCGACAACCTTGGCCGTTGGAACTGGTTTCGCCCGGAAGACCCTGGCGCGCCACCGGTGTTTCATATGCTTGCCGAAGGGGGAACGCCGGTGCCCATGGGGCATGTGGGCGGTGTGGTTACCATCAGTGTCGCAGAAGCTGATGCGGTGATACGCACAACTCGCAAAGAGGCATTGGCAGAGCCTTACCGCACGATGATTGGCCATATGCGCCATGAAATCGCCCATATGCTGTGGTGGCGGCTGAGCTTACGGGATGACTTTCTTGATGCGTTTCGTGAGATGTTTGGCGATGAGCGCGAGGATTATCCAGCAGCGTTGCAGCACTATTATCACAATGGCCCGCCTGCGGATTGGCGGCAGCGGTTTCTGTCTACCTATGCGTCCTCCCACCCTCATGAGGATTGGGCGGAAACCACCTCGCACCTGCTGCACCTAACCGATATCACCGATAGTTTTGTGTCGGCGGGCATGACCTCGCCGGCCTTGCCCAACACCTATGGTTGGGATGCTTACGCCGAACCGGATGCTGAGCGCTTGATTCACATCGCGGCATCATTAGTCGCCGGGGTTAATCATGTAAACCGCTCGATGGGGCTTTCGGATCTTTATCCGTTTGTGCTTTCCGACCCGGCGATGCGCAAGCTAGCCTTCGTGCATAATTGGCTACGTCGCGGCGCTCAAGGGCTTTAATTCGCATCTGCAACAGGCCCTGGGGAAGCCAGCGCTTTAGCCAGGGCCTGCCATCGATAAACGCGTTAGCTTAGTTGCAAAGCGTCAATCGCCGCCGCCACCCTTTTCCGCGCATCGCCTTGCAGCGTTTGTAGCGGCTGGGGCAAACAGGGTTGGCTTACTGTTCCGGTAAGTTCTGCAATGGTAGCAACTACCCGCAGGCTGCCGCCGAAGTCACGGTAGAGCGCCCATAACGGTTCAAGTGCAGCGGAAAGCGCGTTGGCGTCTTTTGCGTCTCCTGCTTGGGCGGCACGGGTTAGCGCCAGCGCAGTTTCAGGGTATAGCCCACCAATCACCGAGTACCAAGCATCGCAGCCAGCAAGCATGCCCGTGGCGGCCGCTGGGTCGCCGCTAATGCCGATGGTTACGTCGCTGGGAATTAACCCACGCAGCCGTGCCACGCGCTCCTGTGCGGCGGCTATATCATTCTGCACTGGGGGAATTTTAATCGAGCGAACCTGGGGCAGTTGGGCGATGCGACCATGCAGTTCATCACTGAATTCAAAGTGCGTAGTGCCTGGGTTGTCATAGACACATAGCGGCACACTCAGCGAACGACAAACCGTTTCGAAAAGACCAAATACCTCATCCTCGGTCAGCTTTTGATAAGACACTGGCGCCAACAGCACGCCACTAGCGCCTGCTTGCTGGGCGCTTTCTGCATTGGCCAGTACATCACGGGTGCGGAGCGAACCTATGCCCACCACCACTGGCACGCTGGCGGCATGCTCAACGCACAGCTTGGCTACGCGGGCGCGTTCTTCACTATTTAAATAAGCGTAGCTGCCCGTCGACCCCAGCACGCCGATAGAATCCACCCGCGCCTCCACCAAGCGTTCCACTAAACGAACAAACTCATGCTCATGTATGCCCTGCTCGTTCATGGGAGTTAGCGGAAATGCGCTCAGGCCGGTGAACATGGTGAATGATCCTTTTGCGATGACAGATAAGGGGCTATTAACATACGTGATGCTGCATGATGAGGCTAGAGAGTCTCTCAAGGTTAGTTAGCAATTATGTACAAGCAATTGATACCCAGGAGCGCATAAGCTAGGTGGTGTGACTTATCAGGAGGGTTTGGCATGGCGAATACAAGCCGGTTTCAATTCATCAAAAGCCAGCATGTGCCAACACTAACGGTGCTTCAGGCGGAAATTGAAGATTTCAGCTATGACCGCCATGCCCATGAGGAGTTTGCCTTCGGCGTAACGCTGTCTGGGCGTCAGGATTTTTTTAGCGGTGGGCAGTTCCATAAAAGCCCGCCGGGCAATGTGATTCTGTTCAACCCTGAGGAGGTTCACGATGGCCAACCAGGCGGTGAGCATGCATTGGACTATCTGATGGTTTATGCCCATCCAGAACAGGTCAAGCCGCTGTTCGCTGATACGCTTGGGCGCGAACATGCCACGGATTTTCGTTCCAACCAAACACTGATTCAGGATGTGCAACTGCGCCACGCCATCTTGGAACTGGCGCGCTTGGTCACCTCCCAAGCAGGTAGCTGCATGGATCAGGAAAATGCGCTTTATCGGGTTATCGAGAGAACCGTTCAGCTCGGCGGCATTTCACAATCCAACCCAATCACAAGTCGACCTGATGCTCTGCTGGGTCTGGCTAAGGAGTATATCCACGCCCACTTGGAAAGCGATATGTCGCTGGATGATATTTGCCAGGCAGCGCATTTATCCAAGTACCATTTCTTGCGCCTGTTTCGCCAGCACTACGGCATTACCCCCCATCAGTACGTGATTAATTGCCGAATCAATGCGGCCCGTACTGCACTAGACGCCGGTGCCCCACTTAACGAAGTGGCACTACGCTTTGGCTTTGCCGATCTTAGCCATTTTAATCGGCGCTTTAAGCGCATTTATGGCATGACACCCCACCAATACCAACGCGATATCGCGCGTTAACTGCCAGTTTTAGAACCGCCATTAAACAAACGAGGCATCACCATGCTAGGAATCGTCGCCTATGCCCTGGGCGCTATGTATACGCCTGGGCCTGTGAATCTGCTGGGCTTAAACGTTGGCATCAATGGCCAAGCCAAAAAATCGCTAGGTTTTTGTCTGGGGGTAGGCACCGCGATGTTTACTTACCTATTACTATTGGGCTGGGCAGGGGCGCCGCTTGGATCGACGATGAAGCACTGATCGTCGTGAGTTCGTTGGGGTGTAGCTATATTGTTTATCTCGCAATAAAAATTGCCCGCTCAAGCGCTGATTTAAGTAGCGACTTAAACACCCAGTTAAACAACCATGGCCACACCCCACATCTGCTGCGTTTTCGCGATGGGCTGGTGATGCAACTGCTTAACCCAAAAGCCATTATTGCCACCCTCCCCCTTGCTACACTGCAATTTCCTGCGGCGGGTATTGAGGGGCTTAGCTTAGTGGTTTGGGCATTCGGATTGGCAATATTAGCCGCTGGCGCACCCGGCAGTTATGTCTTGATGGGCAGTTTGGTTGGCCAGCGTATTCAAAGCGCAGGGATCATTAAGAGCTTCAACTGGGTAATGGCGGGGCTACTGGTCGCCGTGGCGTTATCGATTGGCTATGAGCATGTTTGGCTGCCGCTTATTGCTAGCTAGCCTGATGACACAATAGGCTAGCCATTGGTTGCTCGCTATATTTGCGGTGTGTCACACACCCTCTTGCGCTCTGGCAATAGCAGCAGAAATGGCTGCCTTTGCCTGCGGGCTGTTTTTCCAGCAGGTGGTGTGCAGCATGGCGGCTACCATTTGTGCTATTTCATCAACTTGGCGGGCGGCCAGCTCCGTAAATGAGTCGATACCAACCTCTTCAAAACGCTTGAGGACGGTAGGGCCAACGCCTTTGGCACTCAAAAGCGCATCTCTTTCTGCATCAGAAAAGGCCACTCATGTACTCCTCTTTAACAAGACCTCTGGGGCGTTCGCGTTTTAAGTGCGCGCCTCTGACCAAACCGCAAACTCATTGCCACTGGGTTCTAGGAAGTGAAATCGAAAGCCGCCTGGGAATTCGAAAATAGGCTGAATAACGTCACCGCCGCTTTGCGCTACCTTATCGAGCGTTGCGTTAATATCGGCGCTGTAGAAAACCAGCAGTGCGCCGCCATTAGCGGTTCGGCTGCAAGCATCTGAATGATAAAAGCCGCCATCTAACCCCTGGTTGGAAAACGCGCTGTATTCAGGGCCGTAGTCGACGAATTCCCAGCCGAATACCGTCGTGAAAAACGTTTTTGTCGCCGCTAAATCTTTCGCTGCAAACTCGACGTAATTAAGCTTTTCATGCAGGTGCATAGGTTGCTCCTTTACGTTACCGAATTCAGGTTATGAGCACGCTTAGATGCCACTCAGTGACAGCTTAGCCTAACGTGACTGCTTAATAACCAGCTCAATCGCTTGTTTAACGTACGCGTACATTACCGAGCAAGTGCTGGCGCGGGGGCCTGCAACATTAAGTGCCGTAATGTGTCGGTCGTGCACAAAGTCGGCCAGCAACATCGCCGCGTGCAGCGGGTCTATCAGCTCAATATCAATCAGCTTGTAGGGCTTTGATTGCTGAATACAGAACAGAACCGTGGCTTCTGTTCCCCCGTGAAGATAAGACGCATAAAAGATAGCGGTGCCATCTGCATCTTGTACATTTTTCTTGGTACGTTGACGATACCCTCCGCCAATTTCTTCAAGGCTGTAGGCGCTGCTAATCGGTCCATCTTCAGCCATTCTGCCAACGGGACAACATCCGCCTATGGGGAAACCCAGTGCTAATGCGGCATCCAGTGCCGCTCGGTCAGCGCCGGTTTGGCCGCCGCTTATAATTTTGGAAAGCATAAATTAGCCACGTGTCTCTCATTGAGCGGCAAACGCATTGCCACGCGGTGTTGTAAGTGGACGTTGTAAAACCTACTGCCCGAAGCCTATCCCCAAGCTCAGTGCTTGAAGACCATCGAACTCAACGCTAACGTCGTCTGAAAACACTGGGTGCCCTTGCACTACCATGTTCACTGCTGCCTGAGAACCGCGGTAAGTAACGGTCACTGTCAGTTCTGCAGCAGTGTTAATCAGTGCAAACAGGCCATACTCAACGTTATCAACACTCACCGAGGGCAGACCGCGATCATCCAATTGCTGCTGCACTTCTTGTTTTACGGCGACACCGTAATAGATATAGATGCCCACGTAGCCAATTGCCAGTAGTACGATCAGTGAAAAGAGCTTCCCCATTACTTCCCCCCAGTGCGACGAAATCCTTATGGTTGCCGCCTTCGGCCAGCAATCACGAGCGCTGATAATGCCTGCGGTAGTAAGTAGCTACAAGCACTGAAAAATGAACATTATTTACAAACAAGCGAGAAGGATTCTAATGGTGAGGTGTCGGGAGTGGATGGCATGTTGTTCACTGCGAACATTGCCCGCAGCGACGCTTCCCCTTTGGCACTGAAAACGATAACGCGGGAGTCTTCCTCCCGTTTCGCCCAGCCAAGCACCTGAATTCGCGCAAGCAGCGCCGCCCCGAGCGCGCCGGCAAGATGATTCCTACGCTCGCTCCAATCCAAACACGCTCGACAAAATGATCGCTTCGAAGAAGCCAGCGCGTCTGCATCAATGCCATGTTTCTGGAACCACAGCCGTCCCTGGTTAGTCAGCTGTAGTCCGCCTGGAAGCTGCTGAAGGATATCTGTCTCAAGCATCTGTTCGTACACAAAAACCCCCAGCTCCCCTGCAAGGTGGTCGTAACACACTCGCGCCTTGCGCAGCGCGGGGTCGCGCGGGCCGATGGACAGATGCTTATCGTCGCCTCGGAAAGCGAGGCCCATCAGCGACTCCAAAAGTTCAGCAACATGTGGCCCCGCCAGCCTAAAATAGCGGTGCCGCCCCTGCTTTTCGACCGCGAGTAGTCCTTCCTCTCGCAGCTTTCCGAGGTGGAAGCTCATGGTTTGCTTAGTCACACCGGCCATATTTGCCAGTTCAGTCGCCGTTAGCGCGCGATCAGACATTAAGGCACAGAGCGCTTCCGCCCGAGCGTTATCTCCGATCAGTGCGGCAACGCGCACAATGTTAGGGGCTTCATTCATGGTTCGATCTTAGTCGAACCATTTGGGTGCGGCAATTAGGTATCGTCTCCGTTGCCTTTCAACGGAGATAATCAGATGAGCATTACCTGCATCATTCGCTACGAGATCGACCCTTTCCAGCGCGACGCTTTCAAGCAATACGCGGAAAACTGGGGAAAAATCATCCCCTGGTGTGGCGGCCATCTTATTGGCTACTTCCTGCCTTTAGAGGGCACCAACAATATCGCCTGGGGCCTCATTGCCTTCGATAGCCTGGCTTCCTATGAGGCCTATCGCGCTCGGCTGAGATCTGATGAAGGAGGACACGCGAACTTCACAATGGCCCAAGAGCAACGATTCATCCTCAAAGAGGAGCGCAGCTTTGTAGAAGTGGTAGACGGCACCTTGGGCATTGAGGCTGTCGATGTAATGAACGTATCGACGTAACGACGCTGTGAACATAAAGAATCTGTGAATATAAGAACTTATGAATACAAGAAATCTGCCATGATCGCTGTGATATTCGAAGTGCTTCCACATACTGACCGT
Organism: Halomonas sp. 3A7M; assembly: GCF_014897875.1. Taxonomy (NCBI): domain Bacteria; kingdom Pseudomonadati; phylum Pseudomonadota; class Gammaproteobacteria; order Oceanospirillales; family Halomonadaceae; genus Halomonas; species Halomonas sp. 3A7M. Next base: position 42,094 of record NZ_JABUZD010000051.1, on the reverse strand, counting down.
TATCAAGACTACTTGGATACTGCCAGCGCATTACGCCAAGATTTGGAAGCTATCGACGGCTTTCTATCGATTGAGCGCTTCGAGAGTCTGACGCAACCCGGCAAAGTGCTGTCGCTGTCTTTTTGGCGGGATGAAGATGCCGTGAAGCAGTGGCGTTCGCTTGAATCTCACCGAGCGGCTCAGAAAGCTGGTCGACAAGATATCTTTGCCGACTACCGGCTGCGTGTCGCTTCCATCATCCGAGATTACGGAATGAACGACCGGCTCGAGGCACCTGAGGATTCGCGTCACGCGCACCACTCGTAGAACGATTGAGGTCGGCGGGCAACCCAATATGCGCCACACCGACCTCAAAATATTTAGCCAACTGACTGGATGCCAGCGAAGATGCGAAAGGTGATCTCGCCCGTTTTCATTCACGCCTCATAGCAGTCAGCAAAGGAATCTAGCGTATTTAAACAGCGAGTCTTAACGCTTACTCACCCTTTTTTAGCTAGCAATAGCCCTACCCCGGCGCTGGCTAACAGGCCCGCACAGCCGCGGTTAAATAAGCGCCGCATGGCTGGTCGAGAAAACCACTGGCTCAAGAAGCTACCTGCATAGGCGTAACCAGCAATCGCTACCCATTCCAATAGTAAAAACAGCACACCTAGCACCAAAAACTGCAGACCTACATTGCCGCTAGGTTCCACGAACTGCGGTAGGAAAGCGGTAAAAATCAGAATGGCTTTGGGGTTACCAGCAGCAAGCAAGAACTCTTGTCGCGCCAGCTCAAATAGGCTCATACGTTGGGTTTCAGCGCTATCACTTGCGGTAGTGTCGGCGCCCCATAGCTGATATGCCAGCCATAACAAATAGAGGCCACCAACCACCTTAATGACTAGGAAGATCTTTTCAGAGGTGTAAAGCAGCGTCGCCAAGCCAGTCGCTGCCAGCGTAATCATGCCGACGAATGCTATTAGCCGCCCAATACCCGCTAAACAAGCTGTTCGAACGCCATAGCGTTTAGCATTGGTTAATGAAAGCAGGTTATTAGGGCCAGGCGCCATATTCAGGGCGAAGCAGGCAGGGATAAAAAACAGCAGTGTTGTCAGGTTCATAAAAGCCCGTTCCTATTAGCTCGCGTGAGCTTCCACTCATTATTTCACCATCGATCCAGCTAGATTAACCTTTAATTAGGATTTTGCTCAACGTTAAAAAAGAGCAGGCGCGTTGGCCTGCTCTCTTAATGTTTCGTTCTTTTTACGCTGCTTGTATCAACAAACTTGTGACTCACTCACCTTCCTGCACATCCTGACGCTTTCTGCCAGCTCACTGACTAAGCCATGCACTCGCTCAACGGCTTCATCAGGCGTGCTGGCATGTTCGATGCAGTCAACAAGCGCGGAGCCAACCACCACCGCATCGCTGAAGCGTCCAATGGTAGCGGCTTGCTCGGCGGTGCGTATTCCAAAGCCAACGGCAATGGGTAATTCGGTATATTCGCGGAGCTGAGCGACCGACGCCTCTAACCGTTGTGGTGTTGGCGCACTACCGCCAGTAACCCCCGCCACCGATACGTAGTAGATAAACCCAGAGGTGTTGCTGAGTACTTTGGGCAACCGTTTAGCATCGGTGGTCGGGGTGGCTAAGCGGATAAAATCAATGCCGTGCTGAGCTGCTGGCTGGCAGAGTTCTTCATCATGCTCAGGGGGTAAATCCACCACAATCAGCCCATCGACCCCAGCGCTGGCGGCCTCCGTTAGAAAGCGCTCAACGCCATAGCAGTAAATCGGGTTGTAGTAGCCCATCAGTACGATCGGCGTGGTGCTATTCTGTTCGCGGAAACGGCGCACCATGTCCAAGGTTTTAACCTGGGTTTGGCCACCTTCAAGGGCACGCAGCGCGGCTTTTTGAATCGCGGGACCATCGGCCATAGGGTCACTGAACGGCATGCCGAGTTCGATGATATCCACCCCTGCTTCTGGCAACCCATGTAGCAGACGGCGTGAAGTCTCCGCGTCTGGATCACCTGCGGTGAGGTAGCTAACCAGCGCTGGGCGGTTCTGCTGCTTGAGCGCGGCAAAGCAGTCTTTAAGACGAGTGGGGGTATTCATAACAGTCTCCTGGTTCGCGCTCATTGGAATTTCTCACCTAGATGATGGGCGACGCTCATCATGTCTTTGTCGCCACGACCGCTAAGGTTGACCACCATTAAGTGCTCACGGGGAAGCCGGGGCGCACGCTTAGCCACTTCCGCCAAGGCGTGGGCAGTTTCCAGGGCGGGAATAATACCTTCCTGACGGCAGCAGATCTGGAAGGCTTCCAACGCTTCATCGTCTGTGGCGGAAACGTACTCAACCCGTCCCTGCTCGTGGAGCCATGCATGCTCTGGGCCGATACCGGGATAATCCAGCCCTGCGGAAATCGAGTGGGCATCAATAATCTGGCCATCTTCGTTTTGCAGCAGGTAGGTGCGGTTACCATGCAGTACGCCAGGCGTCCCGCCGTTCAAGCTGGCGGCATGCAGGCCGCTTTTAACACCTTTGCCGCCCGCTTCTACGCCAATCATCTGCACATCTGGGTCGTTTAAGAACGGATGGAACAGCCCCATCGCGTTTGATCCGCCACCAATACAGGCCACCAGCGAATCCGGCAGACGCCCCTGCTTTTCGAGCATTTGACTGCGGGTTTCATGACCAATCACCGCTTGGAAGTCGCGCACCATTTCAGGGTACGGGTGCGGCCCAGCCACGGTTCCAATAATGTAGAAGGTGTCGTCAACATTGGTCACCCAATCGCGCAGCGCTTCGTTCATGGCATCTTTGAGTGTGCCGGTGCCGGAGGTGACGGGAATCACCTCAGCCCCCAGTAGTTTCATGCGGAACACGTTAGGCTGCTGGCGTTCGATGTCGGTTGAGCCCATATAGATGACACAAGGCAGACCAAAACGCGCTGCTACCGTGGCGGTGGCCACTCCGTGCATACCGGCACCGGTTTCAGCAATGATGCGCTTTTTGCCCATCTGCTTGGCTAGCAGTACCTGGCCAATGCAGTTGTTAATCTTGTGCGCGCCGGTGTGGTTAAGCTCTTCGCGCTTGAGGTAAATACTCGCCCCACCGAAGTGTTCGGTCAGTCGTTCAGCGAAATAAAGCGGGCTTGGCCGCCCGACGTAATCCCCTTGAAAGTAGGCTAACTGGCGCTGGAATTCGGGGTCATTTTTAGCAGCAGCGTACTCATCTTGCAGCTCTAAAATGAGCGGCATGAGTGTTTCAGCGACAAAGCGGCCGCCGAAGCTGCCAAACAGTCCGTTGGCATCGGGCAGGTTCACGAATTGGTTCATCACGACCTCTGAGTGCGGTTTGGGAAGCGGTTTTGATTGCAATGAAAGTAGCGCAAGCGCACGAAGATAAAAATCGATAAGATGTCACCAATAGGTGAGTTTTAATCAACTATTAAAACAGAACATCATTATGGGATCAGCAATGCAGAACAGCATGCCGCCGCTTAGCGCCCTGCGCGCCTTTGAAGCCACAGCCCGATTGGGTAGCGTAACTGCTGCTGCCGATGAGCTAAGCGTTACCCATGGCGCGGTTAGCCGCCAACTTAAAAGCCTGGATGAGCATTTTGGTGTAGCGCTATTTGCAAAAGCAGGGCGTGGACTGGTGCTGACTCACCATGGTGAGCAACTGCAAAGCGGCGTGGGAGAGGCATTTAGCAAACTGCGCAATAGTTGCGCAGCACTCAAGCGTGATGTGGAAGAAGCGCCCTTTACCCTGGCCTGCCCCGGCAGCCTGCTAGCACGTTGGCTAATTCCCCGCCTGGATCGCCTGAACCAAGAGCTGCCGCAACTGAAGCTAAAAGTCGTGGTAAGTGACAGCGAACTGCCCAGCCAACAGGTAGATACCAGCGCTACCCTGGCATTTATTGAACCGCCCTGGCCCGCGGATGTGGAGGTTATCGAGCTACTTCCCGAGCAGATTTGCCCAGTAGCAAGCCCACTACTAGCAGCACACATCGACCCAACCAAGCCAGAATCGTTATTTACCAACAAGCTGTTAGTGACCGCTTCACGTCCCCAGGCGTGGCCACAGTGGGCGAGTGCCAAAGGGCTGGAGCAACGTGCATTGGAGGATGCCCTTCAACAGGGCCAAAGGTTTGCCCATCTTTATTATCTGATTGAAGCAGCAGTGGCAGGCTTAGGCGTAGCAATAGCACCCAAACTACTGGTGGAAGACGATTTACGCAGCGGGCGGCTTGTGGCTCCTTGGGGAAGTATCGAAACACCCGCCCGCCTCTGCCTATGGCTGCCGAAACAAGCCAACAGCCGCCGCAGCGAGCCACTGGCAGAGTGGCTTAAGCGGGAGTTGGAGGCTGGACGCTGCTAGTCTGGCTACTCCTTTAGCGCTTGTTTGCACAAAGTATGTGGGCTATTTGTTCACGCACCCAACGATGTGCACTGTGACCATGATTACGCTCATGCCACACCATACCGACTTTGAATCCCAGTGATTTAATGGGGGATTCAACAATTTTAAGGTCGGAACGTTGGGCGACTAAACGCCGTGGCACCAGTGCCACAAGAGGCGAGTGAGCAACAATTTCAGGGATGAACAGGAATGAAGCGGTCGATAGCACAACGTTGCGCTTATAGCCCAATGTATGTAAGACCTGATCCACTGGAGTGAAGAAATTGTCTCCACTGAGCGACACAATCACATGCTCAAGTTGGACATAATCTTCAATTGTCATTTCATCACTGAGTCGCGGGTGGTTCTCGCAGCCAACCAACACATAGGTTTCGTCGTACAGGGGTCTTGATCGTAAAGTCTGTGGTGCTTCTTCTGGCGTCATAAGTGCAAGGTCCACTTCACCACACGCCATCAGGGCTTCCAACCGAGGTGGTTCCAGATTACGTATTGCGATCCTGACGCCGGGTGCCTCTCGCCTTAACTCGTTCATGATCGACAAACCAACAACCGTTTGCAGATAGTCGGTACATGCAATCGTGATGGTCAGCTTTGCTTGAGCAGGCTCAAAGTGCTGGTGCGTTGTTAGCGTCTCTCGCACCTGATCTAGTGCAAAACGCAATGGGGAAAGTAACTCCAACGCTTTGGCGGTAGGCATCATTCCACGATGAGCAGGAATCAGCAGCGGATCATTGAACATATCCCTAAGGCGACTCAACTGAGCGCTGACAGCAGGCTGGCTCAGATTCAGCCGCGCGGCCGCTCTGGTGACATTTTGCTCTTCAAGCAAAGCCTCTAATGTCACCAACAAATTCAGATCAAGTCTTTTGGTATCCATGCTTACGATAGTAAGTCATAAAACTATTAATTTCACTGATACCTCAATCTTGCGCACACTGCCTACTGTATCCACTTAGAGTGATAGTCACTCGCTAACTCGCCTGTAGGAGCAGTAAAGTGTCCAAGACCATATTGGTGGTATATGCCCACCCCGAGCCCACATCACTAACTCGCCTGTTCGTTACCGAAACGGTACGAATACTGGAACAACAAGGCCATGTCGTGCTGCAATCAGACCTATATGGCATGGGTTGGAAAGCGACTTTTGATGAGCTGGATTTCCCCAACCGTATAAACCAAGACCGGCTAGATTTTATCCAAGAGTCGCAGCACGCTTATACCAATCACCAACAGACGTTGGATGTTGCCGCAGAGCAAAACAAGCTGCTTGCCGCCGATGCAGTCATATTTCATTTCCCTCTTTGGTGGTTTGGTATGCCCGCCATTCTCAAAGGCTGGATAGATCGAGTGTATGCCTACGGATTCGCTTACGGATACAAAGGCGAAGGTAACCGGTATCGCTACGGGGACGGTATTCTCAAAGGCAAACGAGCCCTACTTTCAGTAATGGTGGGGGGACCAGAGGAGGACTATTCGCCTCGTGGCATTAATGGACCCTTGGAGGAGTTGTTATTTCCCATCACCCACGGCGCTCTCTTTTTTCCCGGCTTGGATGTATTGCCCACTCATGCCGTGTATGGCAGTGGCAAGCTTTCAAAAGCTAACGTAGAGAAAGAACTCGCCACTTGGCACCTTCGCCTCAATCATCTCTTTAATGAATCACCTATTCCCTTCCGGCGCCAAAATAGTGGAGAGTATCAATTTAACATCCTCGCCGATCATATCGCCGCTGGAAAAAAGGGGCTGACCATTCACATCGACAATTAGCCGAGCGGTAGAAATCAAGACCATAAATACAAGGACGCTTAACTATATAGCATTACTAACACATGTAACTTTGGAGTCGAGGGGGAAGGCGCAACACATCATGGCCTCCCCCTTCCTGACTCTCTCACTACACAAATGCAGTCTGCTGAAAACTATCCCTGGCAATTACTGCGGCATGCCATGCTTTAAGCTGTGGGTACGCTTCCTTCCAGTGCACTTCTGGCAACCTGAAGGCCACGTACTCTAGCGCAACAGCGCAGGCGATTTCACCAAGCGTAATCGACGGCGCCAGCTGAGTTTCGTGGAGTTCACTGTCCAGTTGTTCCACTATTCGTTGCATGGCTCGCTGGCGCCTTCGCCCAAGCTCACTGTGATCAATCTCAGCGCCATAGTGCTTTCTGGCGATAACAGTCGTAAACGCAACATCCATCAGATTCTGACCAAGCCCGGCCAGATGCAGTACATTCGCTAATCGAGCTTGGGGAATCATGGGCGAGCTAGCACTGACGCTATCAAGATAAACAGCAATCAACATCGACTCGCTAAGTGTCGTGCCTTCGTCAGTCACTAGCGCTGGAATTCGCCCGGCGGGATTAACCTCTAGCAGCGCTTTGTCATCTGCCCAAGGGTCGCACCAGCGCAATGTAACGTCATCCACCAGATCCTTCTCAAGTAAGATGATCCGCGCTAGGCGCGCATAGGGTGACGTTGCGTTAAGAAAAAGCTGCATTATGGCCTCCGGTTCTTATTGGAGTGAGGAACAGTAGAGAGAGGGGCGTGACGCTGCTGCTGGCCTCGGCTAAGCAACACCAGTACAAAGCCGCCTACCAACACCAGGCTGCTAATCGCAAATAGCGGTGAATAAGTGCCCCAGGCTACATAGAGCGCCGACATCGCGTAGCCAGCAAACGCTTGAGCCGCAGCGAAAGCGGCAGTCGCTTGTCCCCAGAGCTTTTTGTGGGCGGTAGGGCCGACTAATTCAGCCAGTCGTCCAGACGTCAGCGCAACAATACCTGGGATCATCGCACCTACCACAAACGAGGAAACTGACTGACTAAGCAATGCGAGTGAAAATACTGGCAGGGACACAGCGGCAGCCTTGGCTAAAAAAGCGAGGGTTAAACCATGGTGCCAGCCCACTTTTCGCGCCAACGTTCCTACTACCAGTGGCCCGCACACAGCGCCCAAGCCGAAAATGCCCCACTGTAGAGAAGCCGCTTGATGCCCTAAGGCATTTTCTCTGGCGAGATAATCCACCCAAAATACGGTATGTGGAACAAACCCGACGGCGTCCAGGGCATACGCCCCGATCACCAGTAGCACAGCGGCATTTATTCCTGCATACCTGGTCTGGCTTGTTGACTTTTCCTGACTAGCCACCGGCGGTGAGGAGAGCTGAGTAACGCCCCAGTCACATACCAGAGCAGCAGCAATACAGAGCAGACCCAGCGTTCCCCAGGTAACCGTTAGGCTTAGCTCCAGAAGCACTGGCACCACCGATGCTGAAAGCAGTGCACCGAAGCCAATGCCAGTGAATACCAGGGCACCGACACTAGTCCGCCTTTCCGGAGGTGTAGTCGACAGAGCCAACGATGGGCCAACCACCATGAGAATGGCGCCAGCAATACCTGAGACTAATCGCCAAAAGAAAAACCAGCTAAAACTGCCCGCCCCCGCACAGAGGAAAAAGCTCAGTGCGATCGCTACGAAACTTGCCCCCATCACCGCGCGGACAGAAAAACGCTCACTCAGAGCGTGAGCAGACAGCGCACCAATAAAGTAACCGAGAAGATTAGCAGCCCCTAGATAAGCTCCTTGGCTGGCACTGAACCACCCTTCTTGAATCAGTGCCGGTAATAGCGGTGTGTAGGCAAAACGGGCGATGCCTATTCCTGCCAAGGTGGCCATCACGCCGGTCATCAGAGCAGGCAAGTCTTTGCTATTGATCATGTCGTATCCTTACTAAATCGCTGTGCGGCAAGATTGGCAACAGGCGTATTTACCAGTAGCTTACCCACACCAACAATTCTTTAGAAACGATTTATAATGATAGCCTCTATCTTTTTTTGAGATAGCTCTTAAGATAGTTTCTGAGATGGCTCTTGAGATAGTTCTTGAGATGGATTTGAGACGGTGGTTGCTTAAGGGAGATGGGAATGCAGTTTAAATCATTGCGGCTGTTTATGGCGGTGGCAGAAACCGGCAGCTTTATGGCTGCCGCAAAGCAACTGCACACGGTGCAATCTAACGTGACCACTCATATCAAAAAACTTGAGGAGGAATTAGGCGCGCAGCTGGTTCATCGCGCGGGTGGCGTGCGCCTTACGTCTGCGGGGCTAGCGTTACTGGATTATGCAGAACGGTTGCTGGCAGTACATGACGAAGCATTAATGCTGTTTCAAAGCGCAGAGAACGCAACAGGCCAGCTGCGCTTGGGGTCGATGGAAACGACTATGGCGCTACGCCTTCCCCCGATACTGGCGGCCTATCATGCTGACTTTCCAGAGGTTGATATGACGCTGGCGACCGGCCCCACCGCCAGCTTGATCGAGAAGCTCATGGACGGTCAGGCGGATGGCGTGTTTGTGGCCGGCGCTATCGATCATCATCGCTATCATTCGCTCAAAGTCTTCAGCGAACAGCTTGTGCTGGTAAGTTCAGCCCCTATGACGAGCGTACCCAGCTCTGAAGAACTACTGACAGCAACGTTTCTCGCATTTCGCCAGGGATGTAGTTACCGGCAACGTATCGAATTACTGCTGGCATCTCAGGGAATAAATGCCGTGCGTGTTTTTGAGTTTGGCACGCTAGACGCCATGCTTGGTTGCGTAGCAGCCGGGATGGGGTACACCGTGCTGCCACGTATTATCATTGAAGCGCACCGGCACCGCTTCGGCATTCACGCGCTGGAACTACCCTCCGCCATTGCCAATATCGATACCTATTTTGTCACATCGGAACCCGCTACTTGGTCGCCTGCCTTAGCCCGTTTTGTCGATACGTTACACCAGCAAGCCGGGCTATAGACTCCTCATCCCTTCTGAACAATCAAGTACGCGTGCAGTTCAGGATGTTGGTCATACTCTAGGTGCTTGCATACTGTGCCAAGCTTTATCAGCAGGGATAAAAAGCCGTTAGTACCGAGCGATGAGTAGTAAACCGGTGGCCCCATGAAGCTGTCCGTGTGATCACCGAGTTCATCAGTGCCACCGAAGGAGAAGATAAAGACGCCACCTTCGCTCAGGCTATTAATAATCCTGGTTATCACAGCTTCCTGCTGAGCCAATGGAATATGCCAGATGCTATCCCACGCAGTAATGACATCGTATTTGCCCAGCGGTTGCCACTGACAAATATCCTGGTGGTGAAAAGTCACGTCTGGATGTTTCTGCTTAGCCAGCCGCACCATTTCAGCAGAAATATCCACCCCCTCTGGTGTAAAGCCTTCCTGCTGTAGCAGATCAATAAAACGTCCTGTGCAACCACAGCCAATATCCAGCGCCCTGCCTCGATTCTTCACAAACGCTAGCGCTCTTTTGTGCGCGTCTATACCGTTCGCGAGATTAAATTTTTCGCTCTGCCAGAGATGAGTGATCTGGTTGTATGCACGGCCAATATCGGTGGGGGGCATAGGTGTTTCCATATTATTAATTTCCATCAAGATGAACGTTACGCGCCAGCGTCATCATCAGTCGCCAAAGATTCTGTTTCGGCAATTTCGATCAGCCGGCGTACCGCCGACAACCCTGAATCCCTGCGCCACACCAGCATCAGAGGCAAAGCTAGCTTGAGATCCTTTAAGCGATGGCTTACCACCCCTTCTGGTGCCCCTGCCATGGTCATGGCCGGTAAAATACTGCAGCCCATGCCAGCAGCCACCAAACACAACATAGTAGCGTTGTCAGTTCCCTCCTGTACCACATGAGGCGTGAACCCCGCTCGCTGAAAGGCGTGAATCAGCTTGTCGTGATAGACCGGGGTGGCGCTACGATCAAACCAGATAAAGTTCTCGTCATTGAGCTCGGCTAGGTATCGCGGCGGGTGTCGCGCTAGGCGTGAGGTGGCACTGGTAACCAATACGAGATGATCTTCATACAAGCAATGGCTACAGAGGCTGTCATCGTCTTCCGGAGGGAAGAACAACATGCCAGCATCCAGCCTCCCACGGCGAATTGCATCGACCTGAGGCCCCGAAAGCAGCGACTCCACCTTCAGCGTGACCTCAGGATATTGCTCGCGGAAACGGTTGAGCAAACCGATTATCTGCGGCACCCATAAGTGCATCACCGTCACCCCCAGACGCAACTCACCGAATTGGCCGTCGGCGATGCGCCGTGCATTGCGCTTGGCCTGTTCGAATTCGCCAAGCAAACGCCGGGTATCACGGTAGAACGATTCGCCTGCGGCGGTCAGGCGAACGCCATGCCGTGAACGAGTTAGCAACGTGGTACCGACCTCATCTTCAAGCAGCAGCAATTGACGTGACAGGGCTGGCTGAGCAAGTGGTATCCGTCGTGCTGCTGAGGAGATAGCTCCCTCCTCTACGACGGTCTGAAAATATTTTAAGCGTTTGAAGTCCATCTCATTCCCATTGAATGACACGCCGCGGCTCTTTCCATCCAATATAAGCATGGAAAGCTAATAAAAAAACTATTTTCTCTATGCCACCGAAACAACCAAGATGAATTGGTCCATCCAACAACTATGCGAATCGACTATGACAAAACTCATCAACGCAAATTTCTTCGAGCGTCACCACGCCGAGCTGACCCAAATGCGGCACGAGCTGCATCGTCACCCAGAGCTAGGGTTTCAGGAACATGCCACGGCTAAGCGCATCGCTGAAGAACTAGAACGTCTCGGTTTGACCTTTGAAACTGGCATCGGCAAAACCGGTATCGTTGCGACTGTCACCGGTGATCAGCCCGACAATGGACGCCAGATTGGTCTACGCGCCGATATGGACGCTCTACCGATCCAAGAGCTTAGCGAGCACAACCACACATCCGAAGTGCCCGGTCGCATGCATGCCTGCGGCCATGATGGTCACACGACCCTGCTGCTTGGCGTCGCCCGCTACCTGGCTGAACACCGCGACTTCGCTGGCACCATTCACCTAGTCTTTCAGCCCGCAGAAGAGGGCTTAGGTGGTGGCCGGGCAATGGTTGAAGAGGGGTTGTTCGAGCGCTTTCCTATGCAGGCCATCTACGCCCTGCACAACTGGCCTTCTCTGCCTGCTGGCCAAGTGGCCGTCCGCTCAGGTGCCATCATGGCAGCCACCGATCGGCTCGATATCCGGGTACGCGGAAAAGGGGGCCATGGAGGCGTCAACCCACACCTATCGACAGATCCTGTACGTATGGCGGGTGCCCTGATTCAAAATCTACACTCCGTGGTCGCCCGTGATATTAATCCTCTCTCCCCCGCGGCCCTCAGCCTGTGTGGATTGCAGGGGGGCGATATTGACGGTTTCGCCATTATTCCCGATGAAGTACGCATCAGCGGTACAGCACGAAGCCTTGATGCCGACACTCAGGATCGTATTGAGCATGCTGTTCGCCGTGTTTGTGAAGGGGTGGCCATTGCCCATGGCGGCGACATTGAGGTCGACTACCAACGCATATTCCCAGCGACGGTCAATAGCGAGGCGGAAACCCGCCACGTGGAATCCTGCGTAGTGCAAACACTCGGCGAAGCTGCCCTGGTGCGCGACGTCGACCCTAGCCTTGGCGGCGAAGATTTCTCCTTCATGCTGCAGCGCTGTCCAGGAGCCTACTTCTTCCTCGGTACAGCCAAGGATGAAGCCACCGCACCATTACACAACGCTCGTTACGACTTTAACGACGACATTATTCCCACTGGTTGCCAACTACTGTTGGCCATCGGCCTCGGCGCACTCGCTGCCGCCTAAACGAGGCCTGCTCTACTACCGATAACACCACAATAATGAGGTATGCATATGAAATCCCGCCCCTCGCTTCCCCCTAGGGGATTGCTGATTTACTTCACTATCTGTGCGCTGGCGATGATCTGGCCTGGCGCATTAGTAGCCAACCGCATCGAACCGATGGTGATTGGCTTGCCCTTCTTCATGTTCTGGTACGTCGCTTGGGTCTTTGTCCTATTTGTGGGACTAGTGATTGCCTATCGCCATGATGCCGCACAGGAGGTGAACGATGAGTGATTCACTGCTGATCACTACCATCACCCTAGCCTACCTGCTGATCGTTCTAGCGGTGGGCCTGCGAGCAAGGCATAACCAGAGTTCGTCTTTGGAAGGCTACGTCGCTGGTGGGCGCCACATGGGGCTGCTGGTGCTGTTTTTCATTCTCGGAGCGGAGATATTCTCTGCTTTCGCCTTTCTTGGAGCTCCCGGCTGGGCCTACAGTAAAGGGGCGCCGGCACTCTATATCATCGCCTACCTGGCGCTCGCTGTGATTGTATGGTGGTTAATCGCGCCACACATTTCGCGGCTTGGCCGTCGCCATGGTTTTCTGACCCAGGCGGAGTTCCTCTCTGCCTGTTATCCAACTCGGGGGAATCTGCTGGGGCTGTTCATCGGTGTGGTCAGCGTACTGGCGATGATCCCCTACCTAACTATTCAGATCGCGGGTGCGGGACTGCTCTTCGAGGCGGCAACCTCAGGCACCATTCCGTTCTGGCTCGGCAGCTTACTGGCCTGTGGCGTGGTGGCGGCTTATGTCTATGCGAGCGGCTTACAAGGCATCGGCTGGACCAACTTGCTCCAGGGCGTGATGATGGTGGGTGTCGCGTGGTTTCTAGGCTTGGCAACGGCTGACCAGTTCTTTGGTGGAGTCGGTGAAATGTTCCGCGAACTGCAGCGCGAAGCGCCGGAATATCTAACCATGCCCGGTGCTGGCGGTATGGGCTGGGGAGCCTTCTCGACAGCCATCCTAGTAAGTGCTCTAGGTTGCGTAATGTGGCCGCACATTTTCATGAATTTTATAGTGCGCGCAGTGAGCGAACCCTGAAACAGGTGTTCGTACTCTATCCACTTTATAGCTACTTGCTGGTGCCATTGCTGGTTATCGGCTTCGCAGGAGTATTACTACTCGAAGATAGCCCGCTCGACTCTGCTGATCGCGTGCTGTTGACGTTAGTGGTCGAACTAGCTGACTTCCCTGCGTGGCTAATCGGTATAGCCCTCTCCGGCGCGCTGGCCGCGGCAATGTCTACGGCTGCCAACTTGGCTCATACCTCCGCCACTATTCTGGTAAGAGACGTGGGGCAGCACCTGCCCGTGCTGCGTGGTATATCTGATGACAAGGCACTCAGGCTGACTCGCTACGGTGTGGTGGTAATCTCCTTAGCAGCCTACTTGCTAGCCCTAGCCAACCCTGGCTCATTGGTTGGCTTGTTACTCGGCGCCTATGGCATCGTGGTGCAGTTGCTGCCGATGCTGCTTGGCGCACTATTCTGGCGGCGAGCATCACGCTCTGGTGCCTTTGCAGGTTTAGCAGTAGGCGCGGCCCTAACCCTATTGTTCCAGTTTGGGGTCAGTACTCCATTCGGCTGGCACGCTGGCTTCTGTGGCCTAGTCGTCAATACCGTAGTATTCATCGGCGTGAGTCTCGTGACACACAGTGCATCATCGTACTCACCGGCTCAGGCTCTCAGCTCCAAAGGCTGACGCTTGGCTTTAACGCTCTCTCCTGGCTACGGGAATCCTGGCTACCGAGACCCTGGCTACGGAGAGGGCGTTGATGGCATCAATTAGAGCCATATCCCCATTTTTCAGCCCATGCTCAAGCGAGCATGGTTACTGGCGACCAGTTCAATAAGAAAGTCCGCCACAGCACGGGTTCGGCGTGACTGTGTCAGGTCTGTTTGGATAACGAGGTAAATAGGCTGATCCACGCCAAGATCAGAAGCAATACAGACTAATCCCGCTTCCTGAGCCAAAAAGTGCGGTAGTACTGCAATACCTAGCCCTGCTTTAGCTGCGGCGACTTGAGTTGCCAAAGAGGTAGTGGTTAACGCTGGCTCTCGCCCTTGTAGAACGCGCTCGACCCACTGTGCTGCAGGCAAATGGGCCTGCGCCTCCCCCCAGGTGATAAAAGCATCCATATCGTAGTCGCCAGTATCAAGCGCTGTTTTACGCTGCGCCGCATAGGCTGAGCTAGCGTAAAGCCCATAGCCTAAGGAACCCAAGCGGCGAAGGGTGACATTACCGCGCTCGGGTTTGACCATTCTGAGGGCTAAATCAGCATCACGACGGTGTAGATTGGCCGTCGAGATATCCGTCACTAGCTCAAGCGTAATACCAGGGTACTGACGCTGAAATTGCGCAAGCGCAGGTAGAATCAATGCCGTTGCCAAATTCTCTGCGGTAGCCAAACGCACTCTACCAGTCAGCTGTGAGTGGCGGGAAACATCGGTGGTAAACGCCACCGCAGCCGCTACCAGTGCTTCCGCTTTCTCGACCAGCCCTGCGCCCTCCTCGGTCAGTTGGTAGCCCGACTGTTGGCGCACAAATAGCGGTAGCTGCAGCGCTTTTTCCAGCCGTTCAATACGTCGGGAGAGCGTCGCAATGCCCAAATGCAGTTCCGCGGCGGCACCACTCAGCGTGCCGTGACGAGCCACATCCAAAAAGGCGCGGGTGTCATCCCACACCCACCCACGGGGCATCTGCTTTTCAAAACCGGAAAACGGCTTATCGAACTCGTTCATTTTTTTCATTATGGGATAGTGCCACGCTGTCACTCCGCTACTCAAGAACGGTTCACGGAGAGACAGCATGCAACAACGTACACTTGGCACCGACCTTTCTATTTCCGCCATTGGCCTGGGCTGCATGGGCATGAGCGAATTCTACGGCCCCCGGGATGACAGTGAATCGCTACGCGTATTAGCGCAGGCAGTGGAGCTGGGCATCAACTTTTTTGATACGGCAGATATGTACGGGCCGCACCATAACGAAGAGCTTATTGGCCGCTTTCTGGCCAAGCATAAGCCGCAAGTGCGTATCGCAACCAAGTTTGGCATTGTGCGCAAGCCCGGTGAGTATCAACGACGCCTGGACAACAGCGCCGAGTATGCGCGCAAGGCCTGCGAGGCATCGCTGCGACGGTTAGGGGTCGAGCAAATCGATCTCTACTACGTCCATCGCGTAACCCCGGATGTGCCTATTGAAGAGACCATGGAAGGACTCACCCAGCTAGTCAAAGAGGGAAAAATTGCCCATATCGGCCTGTGCGAGGTCAGCGCTGACACCTTGCGCCGCGCCCATGCAGTGCATCCGATTACCGCCGTCCAAACCGAGTATTCGCTTTGGACACGCGACGTAGAGCAAGCGGTGCTCCCTACCTGCCAAGAGCTAGGCATCGGTTTTGTGCCCTACTCGCCATTAGGCCGGGGGTTTTTAACGGGAAGATTTCAGGACACGACGGATTTCGAAGAAGGTGATTTCCGTCCTAACTTGCCGCGCTTTTCAGATCAAGCCATAAGTACCAACCGCCGAATCGCCGACGTGATTGGTCGAGTGGCCGCCGACAAAGGCTGCACACCCGCACAGCTTTCGCTCGCCTGGCTACTGTCTAAAGGCCCCAATATCGTGCCAATTCCAGGAACTAAGCGGCTGCGTTATCTTGAAGAGAATGCAGCTGCAACGGCTATCACTCTGACCCCAGATGAACAACGCCAGTTGGAAGCAGCCACTGCTCGCATTCCGGTCATCGGTGAGCGCTACACGCCGGAAGGCATGAAAGGGGTTAATGCATGAGACAACTAACGCCTAATCGCCGCATTATTGGCAGCGGGCGCGGACTTGAGGTGTATAGCCAAACTCCGTTTTGAAGGCAGCCACAAAACTGCTGACGCTTTTATAGCCTACCGTATAGGCCACTGCGGTTGAGCTTTCGCCTCTATCCAGGGCTTCAAGCGCATTCATCAACTTGAAGCGGGTACGCCATTGGCGAAAGGTCAGCCCGGTGTCGGACTTAAATAGTCTTTCTAGCGTTCGTACACTCGCCCCGGCAAGGCCCGCCAGCTCAGCTAATGTGTGGCGATTATCCGGGTGGTTGACCATGTGGCTGATGATACGTCGCAACCGCGGGTCAGCCCCAGCAGGTAGCGACAAATTCTCAGCGGGTAGACTATTTAGTTCATCAATAGCGACTAGACCTAGGCGCGTCGTGCTGGCATCGCCGTCGCGACACTTTAGGGAATCGTTTAGCCTTAGCACAATCTCGCGCATCAACGTGCTCATCGCCACCATCACCACATGGGTGTCCTGATCACGTGCCCTGCAAGTAGGATCAATGTAGAGGTTGCGGGTTTCCACCAGCGTTTCACAACTCACTTGGTGGAGACAGCCACTGGGTATCCACACGCCGTGAGTAGAGGGTACAACCCACACCGCTTGTTCACTGGTAACACGCAGCACGCCGTGTTTAGCCCATAGCAATTGCCCGCGTGGGTGAGCGTGCGGCAATACCCCGGTTTCAGCCTGCATACTGCGAGCGCGAGTCAATACAGGGCGACTAGGATCGAGGACAAACGCTATATCACTGGGTGGCGACATTGTCGCCTTATCGCTATTTATTGTCATATCTTGCCCTCAACACGTCAGCATGCAGGCGCTATTGTAGGTCCAGCTGCGCGCACCGCGCAATTGAGTTCATCGCCACCAGGACCCCCTTCATGCGCCGTTCACTTCGCTTTTCCCACGCAATAACAGCAGCGGCTTTATTGGTGGCTTTGTTATTGGCATTTTTTCCCTTAACGGGCAATCCAGCGGCATTTTCTTACAGCGCTGGCATGGTACTGCTCACGCTGGTGCTGTGGAGTACCGGCATACTCCCCCCATTTCTGACTGGCCTGATCTTTTTCGCGCTGGTTAGTGTCTTTGGTCTGCTAGCGCCGGAGCAACTATTCGCCGGGTTTGGCTCAACAGCCGTGTGGATGGTTATTTCCGGGTTTGTAATTGGTTCTGCCATTACATCAAGCAAACTTGGCGATCGACTAGCGGCCGTATTGGCGCCGCTTCTAACGGCAAGCTATCCACGGCTGATTGGGGGATTAGTGTTAACCGCCGTAGCATTAGGCTTTGTGATGCCCTCTTCAGCGGGTCGAGCAGTGGTATTGATTCCTATTGGTTTAGCATTGGCTGAACGAGTGGGCTTTGAGACGGGCAGCGCTGGCCGGCTGGGCGTAGCAACCGCTCTTGCTGCCGCTTGTAACATGCCAAGTTTTGCGGTACTTCCATCCAACCTCCCTAATATGATTTTGGCAGGTGCAAGTGAAAGTCTATATGGCATTCATTTTGGCTATGCGGAGTATCTACTTCTGCACTTTCCCATTTTGGGAGTGCTAAAAGCGCTATTAATCGTAGCGCTGGTAATAGTGGTATTTCCAGCCCGTATTGACCCACAGTTTAAGCAAGCCGTCGCTGAAACCAAATTTTCCGGCGATGCGACACAGCAAAAAAAAGTGGCTGTCATACTCGGCATTACGTTGCTGTTTTGGGTAACCGATACGCTACACGGCGTGAACCCGGCGTGGGTAGGACTGATGGCAGCGGTGGTGCTAATGATGCCAAAAGTCGGTGTCATGGCCCCGAAATCATTCAATGGAGCGACAGATTTTGGCACCGTGGTATTTGTGGCCGCCGCGTTGGGGGTGGGAACACTGGTAAATGTTTCGGGGATTGGCAATGTAATGGGCAAAGAGTTTAGTCAACTGCTGGAGACGAGCAACAGTAGCCCCTTCTGGGACTTTATGTCGCTTTCATTGATGGCCACCTTGACTGGAGTAGTCGCCACCACACCCAATGTAGCGACCATACTAACGCCCATGGCCAGCGAATTCGCCGCTGCTTCAGAACTCCCACTTTCTACGGTGCTAATGACTCAAGTGGTAGGTTTTTCCACCGTCATCTTTCCTTATCAGGTGGCGCCCTTGATTATGGCCATGCAGCTATCTAAAGAGCCTCTGAGCCAATTGTTGAAAATCATCATTCCATTAGCGCTAATAACGATCTTACTATTGATCCCATTAGACTACCTTTGGTGGCGACTGTTGGGCTGGGTGGGTTAGAGGCACCCAGTAACGATTGCTCTAGCCCAACGAAGGAGCAATTTCCTCAAACAATCTCATCAATTGAGCGCCTTCCATTCAGCAGCACATACTCCTGGCAGCACATACTCCTGGCAGCACATACTCCTGGTAGTCATACCGGGAATATGTGCCAACGACTAGCACCGTCATTGCTCTTCTTGAATGGTCTCTTATCGGTAATTGCAGGCGTTTTTGAGTCATTCAACCTTTATAGAGCGGCATCCTGAAAAAGCCGCTTAGCAGGTCCCAAATGTTGGTAACTCTCTGTGAGCCTTTGAGTTTCTTTTCTCAAGTGCACTTGCCCGTGTTTAGAACACTCTTTAAACTACTGCGCCGCCCAGGAGATACCCCCATGAAAATCAATGTGGTCGGCACTAGTGGTAGTGGCAAAAGCACACTGGCAAAACAGCTCTCAGTAGCGCTGGATACGTCTTACATTCAGCTTGATCAGCTGTTTTGGCGCGCTAACTGGGAAGGCACACCCGACGATGTTTTTTTCGCTAAGCTGGAGGAGGCACTGTCAGTCTCCACCCAAGGGTGGGTATTGGATGGCAACTTTGATCGCACGCGGCCAATTAAGTGGCGCGATGTCGATATGGTGGTGTGGATCGATTTCCCCTTCTGGCGTGTCTTCAGCCAAGCCTGCTCACGAGCGATAAAGCGCATTATTAGCAAAGAAGAGATCTGGCCCGGCACAGGAAACCGCGAAAGCTTTCGCCAAACATTTTTAAGCCGTAATTCAGTATTGCTCTGGTCGCTTAAAACATGGCATCAAAACCGCAAACGTTACTTCGCCGATATGATTGATCCACGCTACGCCCATATTCAGTTTGTACGCTTAACGTCGCGTAAAGAAGCGCAGATACTCGTGGATAACCTTCACCGCAATGCCACTATCTAAACAATCTAAACAATCTAAACAATCTAAACTAGCTAAACTAGCTAAACTAGACGAGGCAGGTGTCTACACCTGCTCTGTGTGCACTATCTGTGCGTATTAACAGTGGCTTGCTGCAACTTATTTTATAAGCCGCCTAGCTGCGCTAAGCGACTTACCATAAAACCTTGGGAGGGTATGCGCAGTTTGGCATTTACGCTTACGGGCATGTAGGATAATTGAACAATTGTTCAATTAAGGGTTTTATATGCAACGTTATTCGTTGGTTGCCGTGCTATCTCTGGGTCTTTTTGCTGGTGCTACTACGTCCACTGCACTCGCAGAGACAACGCCACTGGAGCAGCAGCTAAAGGATCTGGAGTCGTTCCAGGTAATCGCGCATCGCGGTGCCAGCGGACATGCGCCGGAAAGCACCATGGCAGCCTATGAACTGGCCCATGAGTGGGGAGCTGATTACCTGGAACTGGACGTTCAGATCACCTCCGATGGTGAGTTAGTGGTATTCCATGATGATGCCATCGATCGCACCAGTGACGGCGAAGGCAATATTCATGATTACACGCTAGAAGAGCTAAAGGCGCTTGATACCGGCACCTGGTTTAACGACGCCAATGTCGATAAGGCAGACCCGGCCTTTGCAGGAGCGCAAATACTCACACTGGAAGAGCTATTTGAGCGCTTTGGTCACGATGCTCGTTACTACATTGAAACCAAATCCCCTCTCTTAAACCCTGGTTTAGAAGAAGCCTTGGTTGAGGCGCTTGAAGAGCATGACATGATTGCAAATGGTCGGGTGCTGGTGCAATCGTTTGAGCAGGGTAGTCTCCTCAAACTACGTGAGCTTAATCAGCATATCCCCCTCATCCAGTTGGTATGGTACTCGCCCAGCGAGGAAGATAATGATCGTTTAGTGGAGTGGACAGGTGTTACTCCAGCGCCAGCAGACATCACTGACGAAGACTTTCAGGCTATCAAAGAGTACGCGGTGGGTATCGGCACGAATGTGACGTATAACGGCGAAGACGTTATTGATGCTGATTTTATTCGCCAAGCTCAAGAGAATGGCCTTCCAGTTCATGTTTACACCATCAATGAAGTTGATGAGATGAAGCGTTTACAGGACTGGGGCGTCAACGGTTTGTTTACCGATTACGCTGATCGGCTTCTTGAACTCGCGGACTAACCCATCGTTGGCTCGTCATTGTACGCTCGGCTTTGGCCGAGCGTTTTAGTTGATCGGGGTGAATCCGAGCATCCCCTCTCAGCCTTGATAGCAATTAGCATCAGCTTAACTATCAAGAAGTAGATCTATTGAACGCGTGTATTTAGCGCTTCAAGCACTGCCCTCGTGTGTCATCGTCAATCAACCTTGCGAGCGGTATTTCCAGACGATACATACTTTCGTCGCAGGTCGTTTCGTTGATTGTGATGTAGGTAAGATCAACAAAATTGATGTAGGGTTTAAAAATTGTGCAGTTTCGACTTACCGCTGCCGAGCCGAGGTTCAAAAATTTATCTTCCATCACACAAAATATTTATACAAAAACAGTTTGCCTCTAGAGGCTGAAGAGGAGTAAGCGTCATCATTTCACACACATATAGCGTGCTAGCACGAATGGTATGCTGCATGGGCTTGGCGTTCAGCAGGCGATGGACAAGACTCGCGCTATGCCGTCTCTTTACTTGATACGTATCGCTTGCCAACAAATCACACGGGGCCTTATTGGGTTAGTGCTGGCTTTTCTTCTTGCCGAACAAACCCATGCACAATCCGTTGATCAAGACGCAACCATACTTCTAGTGGCGCACCCAGCGGTAGCCACGCAATGGCTAAACCGTGACACAACGCGGGCGATATTTGCCATGCGGCAACGTACATGGCCTGACGGCGATGCCGTACAGGTATTTGTGCTGCCAAACCGAGATCCTGTACATGCGCGTTTCACCAAAGAGCAGCTCGCCGTTTATCCACATCAGCTACAACTGGCATGGGATCGCATGGTGTTTTCTGGCATGGGGCAAGCGCCTAATCGCGTTGCTGATCAGCTCGAAATGCGCGAGAAGATTGCGAATACTCCTGGCGCGCTGGGATATCTTGAAAGGGAGTATCTGGATGAAAATGTCCAAGTTATTTCAATGGAATGAACATTTTTCCGTTATCCGCAGACCCACTATAGCCATACTCACAAGTTTGCTCGCACTACCTGTTTGCTCGTCTGCCTGGGCAAACGAAAGCGTGCTCGACACTCTGCAAGTACATGGTTTCCTGAGTCAGGCACTTATCATTACCGACGATAACGATTTCTTCGGTCGCAGCAGTGAGAATGCAGGAAGTTTGGAGTATACCGAAATAGGTGTTAACGCTTCTATTCGCCCTCACCGCAATGTGCTGGTGGCCGCTCAGGTGCTTAGCCGTCGCGCTGGTGGTGAAACTAGTGATGCCATCCCAACGCTAGATTATGGCGTGGTGGATTATCAGATGGTTTCCAACCAGCAACGTACGCTTGGTCTTCAGGTAGGTAGATTTAAAAATCCCTTCGGTATTTATAACCAAACGCGTGACGTCGCTTTCACGCGCCCCAGCATCTTGTTGCCGCAATCAATCTATTTTGATCGAACTCGATCGTTGGGAATGGCTGGCGATGGCGCCAGTATTTATCATGAAGAGCGAACCCAGTCAGGCGTTTTTCGCTTTCAAGCAGGCGTCGGTAAAACTCGTATAGAAGACGATGTCGATCAAGCGCTTGGGCTGAAGCGTTTTCCAGGATCGTTACAAGCGGGCTCTTCTGCGATTGGCCAAATTCGCTATGAAGACAACGGTGGACACTTCCTAATGGCACTCAGCACCGCGAGTGCTAACGCCAACTATGAAGACGCTCAACCGCCACTAAATAATGGCAGCTTCCAGTTTCAGCCTTGGGTATTTTCATTGCAATACAATGACGAACTGTGGAGCTTAACCTCTGAGTATGCGCTGAGAACAATTGAACTGGATGGCTTTAATCCCGCCATCGACCAAAAGAAAACCGGTGAAAGCTGGTATGTGCAATATACGCGTCGTATGGACAATGATTGGCAGTGGTTAATTCGCTTTGATCGTTTGGTAAACGACAGAAATGACCGTTCAGGTACTCGCTACGAACAAAGTGGCTTGGGCCCTGCCCATTCCCAATTTGCTGATGACATTACCTTTGGCGTTCAGTGGACCCCCAGACCCAACCTAATGTTGGCAGGTGAATATCATCATGTGGATGGTACTGGTTGGCTACCCTTACATAAAGATGCGGATGCGTCTGAAACAAGCCGACATTGGAATATGCTGCTCTTCCAGCTTTCACTGCGCTTTTAGCATTACCTGAACGGGATACGCAGATGACCACACGTTCGTCCTCTAAAGCGCGCTACCGGCTTAGCTTGACTTGGCGTGTTATCGCGCTGAGCAGTCTATTACTGCTAGCGCTTGTGGCACTCTTTATCTGGTTAGGCCAATACCATCTCATGCAACAGTTAGAAAGTAGTCGGATGGAAAGCCATGAGCGGCAGCAGCGTGAGATAAGCTTGGCGATGCAACGCTCATCGGATAACTTACGTCAGTTGGCGGGCTTAACCGCTGCGGCGCCGGAGCTTGGAAGCGCGCTACAAGAGAATAACCAGGATGAGCTAGCTGAGGTGCTCAGAGCACAGTGGCCTTCTCTGCAATTAGAAGCGGGGATTGATGAAATCTTTGTTTTTAATACTCAAGGAACAAGAGTGGGTTACTCAGGTACCAACGACCCGCTCATTGATCTGCCCATTCAAGGCTGGATAGGTAGTGTACTGACCACAGAGTCCCCCATTACCACATTACGTTGCACTAGGACGTGCCAGCAGTTTGCTGCGGTTCCCGTTCTTATGGAAGGCGCTAGCATTGGAATGGTGGTGTTATCGCGCTCGCTTGCGGATGTTACGCGACAAGCTAAAGAAGTCTCCAATAGCGAAATAGCGCTGATGGTGACAGGGCGTATTACTGGCTCTCCTCCCCCCGAGGCGCTTCTACTGGAAGACTGGAACAGCCATATTCTAGCGCTTACAAACCGTGACCAGACACTCTCTTTACTTCAACGAGCATCTCAAGACGTCGTTCTGAATCAATTGGTTCACATGCCTTTTAGCCTTGAGTACATGAACCGGTATTTTGAATTAAGTGCCGTGTATATGGAGGAAGACGCCGACTGGCGCAGCACTGGGTATTTCCTGCTTATTTCCGATATCACTCCTCAGATCACCGCTATTCGTACAGCAACGAAGACACTACTTGTAGTGGGCTTAGTTGGCTGGTTAGCTGCCGAGCTATTACTGTTGATTATCCTATTGGGCCCAATGGCTCGACTACGGCGAGTCGCCGGCCTATTGCCTGCGCTGGCGAGTGGTGAGTTTCGTCGTGTAAGAGATAAACTACCATTGCCTCGGCGGCATTTTTCTAACGAAATTGATAGGCTGGAAGATTCAACCCGTGAGCTTTCCCACCAGCTAGAAGCACTGGAACAGAGTGTCCAAGAACATAGCGGACAGCTAGCCGAACGCGTTGATGAGCTAGCCAAAGAGCGTGATTTTGTTAATAGCCTACTCGACGCTGCACAGGTCTTTATTGTTGTTCAAAATAGTACAGGGCGTATCCAACTGATTAATGGCTACACGCTAGAAAGGTTAGGGCTAAAAGACGCAGATGTCATTGGGCGCCATTTCTCTGACATCTTTGATCAAAATGCTCACTTGGCATTGCCTAGTAACAATGCGGATGAAGCCAACAGCGAAAGTAATGCTAATGGCAGCACCGTGACTCATCCCAGTGCTTCCAACCAGGAAGAAAAGACATTTCAAACTCAGGATAGACGCTCTTTTACCGTCGTTTGGTACCACGCTTTTTTGTCGAACAGTAACAACCACGATGCCTCTAAGATATCCGTTGGGCTAGACATCACCGAACGTAAAGCTGCTGAGGCACGTTTAACGTGGCTTGCGGAACATGATCCATTAACGGAACTCTATAATCGTCGCTATTTCCAAGATGCCTTGAAGCGCACTATCACTAATCAAGCCAAAGGCGCTGTTTTACTACTAGACCTAGACCAGTTTAAAGAGATCAATGAGCTCAGTGGCCACCATGTAGGCGACCGTCTATTACGAGAAGTTGCTGATACGCTTTTTTTAAACCTCAGTCAGCGAAGCATTATTGCCCGCCTCGGTGGTGATGAATTTGCCCTTCTGCTGGAAGATATTAGCAGTGAACAAGCAATTAACGTGGCTGAGTACATTGCTCAGTTGTTGGACGGCCTTAGCTTTTCAGCCGCAGAAAGAAAGCATCATGTTTCCGCCAGCATTGGTATCGCGCTATTCCCTGTTAATGGGCAGACACCGGCTGACCTGTTAGCTAGCGCCGATATGGCCATGTACAAAGCAAAAGAGAGTGGTAATCAGCATTGGTACCTTCTCAAGCAGGCGGAAAATGCTAAAGATGAACTTCAAGAACGCGTCTTTTGGGTAGAGCGGCTGCACAAGGCACTAGAAAACGACGAATTTGAACTGTGGGCGCAGCCCATTGTGCGGCTGAAAGACCGCGATATTAAGCATTACGAAGTATTGCTACGTATGCGCAATGACGATGGTAGCTTAGTCTCTCCGGCACAGTTTATACCTGTTGCTGAACAAAGCGGTTTAATTGTTCAAGTTGACCGTTGGGTGCTGCGCCATAGCTTAGCAGCACTGGCAACGCTACAAAAAGAGGGCTTGTCGTTGGCTGTAAATTTATCAGGCCAGTCTTTACATGATTTAGGTTTAAAACAGTTCCTGGCAGATCAATTAAAAACCAGTGGCGCTGATCCCCATCATCTCATTTTAGAAGTAACAGAGACCGCTGCTATCACAGATTTCTCAACAGCGCGCAACGTGCTGCAAACCGTAAGGGATTTAGGTTGCCGAACAGCACTCGATGACTTTGGGATTGGATTTAGCAGCTTTCACTATCTTAGTCAGCTCCCTGTGGACTATATTAAAATCGATGGCTCTTTTATTCGCAGCTTACTTATCGATACGGATAGCCACACGCTTGTCAAAGCGATTGCCGATATAGCAAGAGGCTTCGGTAAGCAGACTATTGCTGAATTTGTAGATCAAGAAGCACTGATACCTGTTCTTCTTTCATATGGCATTCAGTATGGACAGGGCTATCATCTAGGGAAACCTGAAAAAATTCGACTTTGGTAAGTGCCGCACTCAGAAGGAAGCAACAGATGCTAGCAGGGAAAACCACCCAAGAGAGTGAGTTTGACGATAAAAGTAATCATAAGGGAATGATTGACAAATTTATCGACGAATATCATTTTTTTATTGCTAACACCGACGACCAAAAACGGCGCGCCTTTCGGCTACGGCATGATGTTTTCTTAAAAGAGTTCAACTATGAGATGCATGAAGATGAGGCACGTTTGTATGAGTCCGATGAGTACGATAATTACTCGACTCATTGCCTTATAGAACACAAACGTAGTGGCATTCTTGCAGGGTGCGTACGATTAGTCATGCCCTTGTCCAGTAACACTAATCCTCCTGATCATTTGCCTGTTCAAAACCAAGGGAAGCAGTTACTAAACCATCCTACATTAACGCCGTTTAAGCTACCGACCCTTGAAACGTGT
Source organism: Halomonas sp. 3A7M (assembly GCF_014897875.1). Lineage (NCBI taxonomy): Bacteria > Pseudomonadati > Pseudomonadota > Gammaproteobacteria > Oceanospirillales > Halomonadaceae > Halomonas > Halomonas sp. 3A7M. The sequence goes on along the minus strand of NZ_JABUZD010000051.1, from coordinate 16,268 downwards.
GAAGTATCACGATTAGCCATTTCTAAAAATTTCAGAACGCGAAAATCTAGCACCCCAGAAGAAGCAGCAGATAAAGAAGTCGTTTTATTTTCACAAGATGAGGCAAAGACATTCTCACTCGTCGCCCTGGGCCTTTTTTTATGCACCTACTCTATCGTTGGCTTAACTAATCGCCGACATGTTTTTGCAATGATGGAACCTCGTCTTCCCCGCTTATTGGCGATATCAGGTTTTCAGTTTACCAAAGTGAGTGAGCCGATTGTGTATCATGGTACTCGCCATGCTTACTACATTGACTATCATGTGGCGAAACAAGAGATGAGTGAGCGCCTGATCCCGCTATACGAATATATCGTAAAAACATTAAAGCCTCAGATCGCTCACACATTTATCTCTTAACGCATTTTTTAAAATCCGGCTCGTTCACCGATTTAAGAAAGCGCCGTTTGCCGAAAATCATGAACTGAAATGCTGGCGAATTTTTCTAGAAAAAACACCAGTGTTTCAGGATACTGAAAGTAGCGCTCAAATGTCTCTTGCCCGTTTTTGCCACGCCGCGTCACTTTGGCATGATATTGACTGCCTACCTTAGTAACGTTAACGCTATTTTCTTGTTCACCTTCGTAATGAACAGCAGATAAAGGCGAAGCGCTATCAAGCATTTTTGCAAGCTGCTTTGCAGCATCTGCCTCTACAGGCGTTGCCCATAGTGGCTGATCACGTTTTCCATAGTGAAACAGCACTATGACCAGCATTACGGAGAAGATACTGCTTGTTAGCATCCAGGTAAGTGCAATGCTGGAAACGGGAAGGATGAAGATCACCAGCATCTGACCTACTGCCATGACTGCCAGCACCATGGCTAAGGGCTGCCACATACGGGGATTCATAAACCCACGTTTGAGTACGTAGCCCCACAGCCCTATCACGGCGAGCACTCCCAACACGAGGTGAGCCACAGCAAACGGTGTTCCCCCGCCTGAGAAAATGGCCATTAGCCCGATAAGTGGAAACAGGCTGTAAAAAGCTGCTAGCAGGTAATAAGCGCGCTGAAGATTCATCAATAGCTCCTTTTATTGTTATCGGCACTGCTTTTGGCATGCAACCAGTATAGATGAACGCGATTATCGTGCAGCGCAAGAAACCTGCTCTTTTAAACGCCTTGCCCCACGGTGATGAACTGCCTCATGCTCCGCTCGTTGGTTACTTCATTTCAAAGCCACGCTTCGCTAAAAAGTCACGCATGTGAGGACGCAGTTTTGAATCGAAGAGCGGCGTTAGATTATGCGACCAGTCAGTCGTTTTGTTACCCGTGCTGCGTGTTTGGTAGTATGCCTGCATAGTGCTGTCAAACGCCTCGACTTGCTCAGTATCTTCACGGTAAGTATCTTCCTTGAGAATAGCCTCTACCGGTAGACGCGGCTTAACCTCAGGGTCATGGGCCGGATAACCAAGGCACATACCAAACACCGGATAAACATGGTCAGGCAAGTGCAAAAGCTCGCTGATCGCCTGAGGATTATTGCGGATACCTCCGATATAACAAATGCCAAGCCCTTCAGACTCGGCGGCCACTGCAACGTTTTGTGCCACTAGAGCAGTATCAACGGTGGCGACCAATAGCTGCTCTGTCATACCTCGTTCAACGTTGGCACCTGTCCGTTCAGACGCCTCTGTCGGACGCTTCATATCCGCACAAAATACTAAAAAAACCGCGCTACTGGCGACATAGCCTTGGCCACCGGCGTATTCCGCGATTTTTTCGCGATTCGCTGAGTCGGTGACATTAATAATGGTGTAGGCCTGCACATGGCTTGATGTCGCTGCGGCCTGGCCCGCTTTGATGAGCTCTAACAGCAGCCCACGCGAAATCTTCTGATCGGTAAATTTGCGGATAGAGCGGTGGGATTGAAGCAGTTTGATAACATCATTCATTTCGTCTCGCCTCTTAATACTTGATATAACGGATATGACAACTAGAGTGCCCTGGTTCCATGCGTTTACTCCTGAATTCAGGCTTAACGCATGCTATTGATAGCAAGCTATACTAAATCAAGCCATTGGGTCCCCCTAAGATAAATAACGCCGCTAGGAAGCCGATAATGTCTAACACCTCTCTGACACCGCAAGGGCAGGAATGGAACGCCAGCCACTACGCGGAACACGCCAATTTTGTTCCCACGTTGGGAAGCGATGTAATGAAACTTTTAGCGCCACAGCCCGGACAGCGCATCCTGGACCTTGGCTGTGGTGATGGCGCGCTCACCGAGCGTATTATGCAATTAGGTGCCGATGTGCTAGGTGTCGATGCCTCCGCAGAGATGGTCGCCGCCGCCCAACAGCGCGGGGTCACCGCTAGGGTTGTCGATGGGCACCAGTTACCCTTTGACCAAGAATTTGATGCGGTCTTCAGCAACGCAGCGTTGCACTGGATGCTGGACCCGCAAACGGTATTGGCCGGCGTAAAACGCGCACTAAAACCCGGCGGGCGTTTTGTTGCAGAGTTTGGGGGGCATGGCAACGTGGCCGCCATTTGTACGGCGCTTATTGCCTCGCTGCAGTTTCGCGGCATTAGCTCACGAGGCCGTCATCCTTGGTACTTTCCCACCCCGGAAGAGTACACAAACCTACTTCAAACGGCGGGCTTTCATGTCGATTCTATCGAGCTAATCCCTCGCCCCACACCACTACCCACGGGTATTGCTGGCTGGCTCGAAACCTTTGCAAGCCCGTTTTTGCACGGATTAGATGAGGACCTGCAGGTAGCCATTATTGATAATACGATTAACCTGCTCTCTCACAGTCTAAGTGATGGGCAAGGCAACTGGACCGCCGACTACGTCAGACTGCGGGTCTCTGCCCACGTGTGATAGCCTCGACGCCCAGAGGTTCTCACGCGAAAACCCCACCGTTAGTCAACGGTGGGGTTATTGATGACAACTCGCTACGCAGCAGTATCTTTCAGCGTTGCCATATCAATCACAAAGCGATAGCGCACGTCACCTTTCTCCATACGCTCAAAGCCCTCATTGATGTTGTTAATATCCAGCATCTCAATATCGCAAGTGATGTTCTGCTCTGCACAAAGCTTGAGCAGCTCTTCCGTTTCAGCGATACCACCAATCAGCGAACCAGCTACCACGCGACGCTTAAACACCAAATTGAATGCTTCAATAGCAGGCTCAATCGGTTCTAACAGGCCGACAATAATATGCGTGCCGTTATATTTCAGAGAAGTAAGGTAGGGGTTTAGGTCGTGCTGAACAGGAACGGTATCCAGCATGAAATCGAACGTTTCTGCGACAGCCTCCATTTGCGCCTGGTCACTGGATACCACTACGTGATCCGCACCATTGCGCTTTGCTTCTGCTACCTTGGCATCCGAGCGAGTAAAGACGGTGACTTCCGCACCCAGTGCTTTGGCCAATTTCACGCCCATATGACCGAGGCCGCCCATGCCTATCACGCCTACTTTGTGACCTTTACCAACGCCATGATGTTTGAGCGGTGAATACGTCGTAATTCCCGCACAGAGAATAGGTGCCGCGGAGGCTAGATCAATACCCTCTGGCATTTGCAGCACAAAATGCTCACTCACCACGATGGCATCTGAATAGCCGCCTTGGGTTAGCGTGCCGTCTTGGCGGTCAGGGCTGCCGTAGGTCATCGTAAACCCTTCCAGGCAGTATTGCTCCACGCCATCTTTACAAGCAGAACATGTGCGGCAAGAGTCGACCATGCAACCTACGCCGACTAAATCACCCGCCTTAAAACGTGTCACCTCATCACCAACAGCGGTTACACGGCCGACAATCTCATGGCCAGGTACCACAGGGTATTGACTCATGCCCCAGTCATCTCGGGCAAAGTGTAGGTCACTGTGACAAACACCACAGTAAAGAATTTCAATGGCAACATCATCTGGACGGGGCTCACGTCGATCAAAGGTGAATGGCGCGAGTGGTTTATCAGCAGAAAAGGCAGCATAAGATTTTGCTTGGCTCATGGAAACTCCTTAACAAGTATTCTGCAAAACGAGAAAGTGTTCCCATTATTCGCTGCTAAGCACCAGATAGCGATGAACGAAGCTACGTATTTTTTGCTCATTCCTCCATCAGAACGCAACAAAATAACAAAAAACCTCAAAAAAACATCACAATTGTCGTTTAGCTCTAATATGCACTCAGATTAGGAGTTTCTATGGTGGCCAACACCGAACTCGTCGGCAACGCACTCGCTGATTTGATCTCACCGCTAGTAACGAGGGATGGGCTAAGCGTGTCTCGGTTGCCCAGAGTGGGGCTACTGTGCCTTGGGCGGCGTCAAGAACGAACCCCGTTGATGTATGAACCTAGTCTTATCATCATCGCCCAAGGTCGTAAAATAGGCTATTTAGGCGATCGTGAGATTCATTACAATCCTGGCCACTATCTCGTACAAACCCTGCCGCTACCCTTTGAGTGTGAAACTCACGGCTCGCCGGAGGCACCTTTGCTAGGTATATCGGTGAAGCTAGACCCAGCGTTACTGAGTGAGATGGTCACCGCTATGGGCGATATGAGCCATTCACACCTGGCTCCTAAGCCGATGGCGTCAGTGGCGATGAATGACGGCATGCAAGCCGCGGTGTTGCGCTTGGCAAATGCATTACACGACGAAGTCGAGTGCATTGCCATGGGCGAAGCTAGGATACGAGAGGTGGTGTTTGAAGCGTTAAAAGGCGAGCAAGGCCGCGCCTTACGCGCACTGGTTAAAGGCCACGGTCACTATTCACGTATTGTGCAGGTACTATCGCAGTTGCATGCCCATTTTGCTGAGGACTTTACCGTCGACCAGTTAGCCCAGCAGGCCAATATGAGCATATCGACGTTTCACCAGCACTTTAAGCAGATTACACGTTCGTCACCCGCACAGTATTTAAAAAGACTGCGCCTACTTAAGGCGCAGCAACTGTTGTTGCAAGATAGCCACAATGTGAACCAAGCGGCACAAGCGGTCGGTTATCGCAGCGTGCCTCAATTTAGCAGAGACTATAAGCGCTACTTTGGCGCATCACCGCTGCAGCATAGGCGCCAGGAACAGGCCCTACGTGCTTAACCATACCCACTACTTCCCCCCACCTCGCTTGGATATTTTTCAGGACAGGTTTACTTGGCAAAAATCTGTCCCTGATCTTTAAACGCTTTAAACTCCAAGGCATTACCACAGGGATCGAGTAAGAACATGGTGGCTTGCTCCCCTACTTCGCCTTTAAAGCGAACGTATGGCGCAATCACGAAATCGGTATTGCGCGCTTTTAAGCGCTCGGCTAAGGCTTCCCACTCATCCCATTCTAGAATCACGCCAAAGTGCGGCACCGGTACATTATGGCCATCGACCGGGTTAGTGTGAGCACTCTGCTGGCCGGGTGTTTTCGGATGTTCGTGAATCACCAACTGATGGCCGAAGAAATTAAAGTCGACCCAGTGATCGCTAGAGCGTCCTTCTTCCAGGCCAAATACGTCGTTATAAAATGCTCTGGCTAGGGCGACATCGTAAACAGGGATGGCGAGATGAAAAGGGGAAAGACTCATGGTTATCTCCTGTTGCAGCGCATTTATTCGTTGCGTTATTTGCAATGGTCAGCCGCATTACACGGCCACTGTGTAGCCATCCTAGATCGCGCTATGCAAAAATAAAATCAATTGTTTTTTGACTCATTCACAAATATTTTTTATGAGTGTCCTTATGACAGTTCTTATGACAGAAACAGCAAATGATACGAGAACTTAAAACGCTAGTAGCCGTGGCACAGCACGGTACATTTGCGGCGGCAGGCCTCCAGGTTGGCCTCACCCAAGCTGCGGTAAGTGCTCAAATGAAGCGCCTGGAAGAGGCCCTGGGCGTTACGCTATTTGAACGCAGCGGCCGAACGGCGGTGCTTACCCAGCGCGGCGAAGAGACCTTGCTTCAGGCCCAAACTCTACTCGGGTTATACGCCACACTAGGCGCTTCACCGTCAGGCCAAGGGCTTGGTAGCCGTATCACTATTGGTGCCATTGCCTCTATTCAGCGTACCGTATTGACAGATACTGTGGCGCGCTTTCATCGGCTGTTTTCCGAGTGTCGCACCCGTATCGTGCCGGGTCTTTCCATGGACTTAATGAACCAGGTAGATGCGGGCGAGCTGGATATGGCTGTTATTATTCGGCCGCCTTTTTCGCTGCATAGCGATCTGCGTTGGACGCCCCTTGCCCACGAGCCGTTTCGCTTGCTTGTCCCGCAGGAGTTACCTGGTGATTGCTGGCGGGAGCTGCTAACCCACTCCCCTTTTGTTCGCTACGACCGCGCCTCTTTCGGTGGACGCCAAGTAGACCGTTTTTTAAGGGACAACCACTGCCAAGTTCGCGACCTGTGTGAGCTGGACGAGCTTGAAGCCATTGTGAAGCTGGTGGGTAACGCCGTGGGCGTTGCTTTAGTACCGCAACCGATAGCGCTAAAACGCTGGCCCCAAACAGTTCGCGCCATCTCGTTAGAAGCGCACACGTTTCATCGAGATATTGGGTTAGTGCATCGCGCTGTTGGCCACCTAAGCGAACCTGCCCGTGCCTTTGCCCAGCTTCTAGCTGAATCATCACAGCAGCTCTAAACTGCCACCTGCAACAGCCATTGATAAGGAGATGTAGACCATGAACCCCGAAGACCTTGAGAAACTGGTAACGCGTACCATGCCCTTTGGCAAATACGAAGGCTGGCTTATTGCCGATTTGCCTGGCCCCTATTTAAACTGGTTTGCTCGGGAAGGGTTTCCAAAAGGAGAAATTGGTCAACTCCTGCATTTAATGCATGAAATTGACCACAATGGTTTGAGCGACTTGCTCAACCCGCTGCGCAAAAATTGAATTTTCTCAAAACTGATTTCTCCTCAAAACTGATTTCTTTTCAAAACTAAGAACGACACCATTCGTTAATGGCTTGCTCACGTTCGGCATAGTAAAACACTTCTTGCTGGGATGGCGCTGAAGGAAAACGCCCTAATTCCACGGCAAGCTCAAAAAAACCTGCCGCTGGAAGCCCTTTGCCACTTCGGCTAATCACAAGCGTTGCAATAAAAGGCTTTTCTGCGGCGGCGTCTTCTTTCATTAGCTGTTCAAGTGCCTGTGCGATACGTTGAATAGTCTTAGGTGGCGAAAGGCCTAGCGCATTCGCCGCTTGCTGATAGGTTATCGGTAAAGCACTGCTCGGGGTCGTCGCCAGTAACTCTCGCAAGGAGGGGGCTAATGCAGTCGCTAATGTCATGCTTGTCTTAATCTCTCAAATTATAAAAAGCTCAAGTTGTAAAAACTGACGTCCATTTGCGTCACAGCGAATACTTGCGTTACTGCTAACAGCAGCATAGTAGGGTGTCTTAGCCAACTCGTCTAACGAAGACAGATGGCCTAGCGCAATCTATGCTAAGTAAATCAACATCGTATTCATAATGAGGGAAGACCTATGGCAAAGGAGCGCTCAGCTCGTTCGCGTAGAGGAGGAGTTTGGCCAACGCTACTGGCCTGGCTCAGCGTCATTGCACTGATAGCATCAGCCTTGTTAATGGCTGGTGCAGGGCCAGCCTATCGCTGGGAGTTGATTGGCCTGGGCGACGCTTTCAACCTGATGCGCAATGGTGTCTATGCAGCAACCGCAGCTGTGGCTATCAGTGTCTTGCTGTTGCTCATCAGCGCCTTTACCCGCCGCATGGGTGCTGGCGTAGTGGCTATCTTCGTTATTGTTGCAACCGCTGCCTTGTTCTATATGCCTTGGCAGCAATGGCAGCGTGCACAGCAGGCACCCGCCATTCATGACATAACCACCGACACCCAAAACCCACCGGACTTTGTCGCGTTAAGAGACGCCCGCGAGGCGGCGCCTAATGCAGTTGATTACCCTGGAGAAGCCACCGCGCGCCAGCAACAAATGGCTTATCCTAATGTGCAGCCTTTACAAGTAACTGCGCCTAAAGCGACCGTTCTAGCAGCAGCTCAGGCTGAAGTAGAAGCGTCCGGTTGGCAGATCGCCGCGATAACAGAGAGTACTATCGAAGCGACCGCAACAACCCGCTGGTTTGGCTTTGAAGATGACGTCATCATTCGTCTTACTGAGCAACAAAACGGCGTGCAGGTGGACATGCGCTCAGCCTCCCGGCTGGGAACCAGCGATGTCGGCACCAACGCACTGCGTATCGAAACCTTCCTGGATAATCTGGATAAGCGGACTTCATCTGTCGACTGATTTAACAGTAGAAAGCCAGTTTCAGTGCGTTTCTTTCAGTGCATTTGGTTAGTACGCGCGGCAGCTTCTCTGCTCAGAATTTGCTGCGCATCTAGCGAGCCAATCGCCACCTCTACATTTTTCGGAATATCACCGCTAAGCTGAAGCGCCTGGTAGCGCAGCGCGCAGACACGCAAAAATGAGGTGAAATTGCCAAGATCGTGGCCAGCATCAATCGATTCATGATAAAGCCGCGTAATCAGTTGAGCCGTGTTCATCCCATCCCGTTGAGCCATCTCTTCCAGCAGATGCCAGAAGTAATTTTCCATACGAACGCTGGTCACCATGCCATCAATGCGCAGTGAGTGTGTGGCGCTGCGCCATAGCTCCGGGTCGGCATCAATAAACAACTTGCACATCGTTATGCTCTCTCTGCTATCGAGTAAATTGCCTGCTCTTCAGCATAGCGGCTAACAGAAAACGCGCCCAACCGCGTTGAACTCAATATAGCTGGGCGCGAAGGGGTAGCCTATCAGTGCTACTTATCCAATAGAGCCATAAACTGGGCAAGCCAAGCAGGGTGAGCGGGCCATGCAGGTGCAGTGACCAAGTTGCCATCCGTCACTGCATCGGTGACCTCCAAGTTTGCGAAGTGGCCACCCGCAAGTTCCACTTCTGGCTGGCAAGCCGGATAAGCGGAACACTGCTTACCTTCAAGCACCTTAGCAGCGGCCAGCAACTGGGCACCATGACAGATAGCAGCGACCGGCTTCTGGGTGTCAAAGAAGTGTTTCACCATCGCCAGTACGTCTTGATTTAAACGCAGGTATTCCGGTGCGCGACCACCAGGAACCACTAAAGCGTCGTAGTCAGCGGGGTTAACTTTGGCAAAATCAGCGTTCAGAGCGAAACGATGGCCGGGCTTTTCAGTGTACGTTTGGTCACCTTCAAAATCGTGAATAGCCGTTGCCACGGTATCACCGGCTACTTTGTCGGGACACACCGCGTCGACTTGATGGCCAACCGCCATTAGCGCCTGGAAAGGCACCATCGTTTCATAATCTTCAGTGAAATCTCCGGTAATCATTAAAATTCGTTTGTTGCTCATCTCACTTCTCCTTGTCGTTATTGGTCGAGGCACAGAGCACACGAATGGTGTGTTAGATGAGAGTAGCAAGCGCGGCTACGCAGCGGGTAGTAAGCCACTACTACATCCACTCACGACACAGGCTTATTGCATCGATTAGCTAGATTACGCAGGCCGCTCAAGCACAAAACGGTCACTGATACGTACATAATCACTGCCTGCCAAGCGCCCTACTGGCTTTAGCACGTCCATATTGATGTGCCGACCATCCCATATCGCGTCATCAATATGAATAGCGACAATCTCAGCAAGCACTAGCGTTCCCGCTAATGGCTGATCGCCGAAACGAATTAAGTCGCGCAGCTTGCAACCAAAGGCGACAGGGGCACCTGCAATACGTGGCACGCTGATTCCCGGCATTTCAGCCTTCTCTAGCCCCGCTAATAAGAACTCGTCTTGCTCGGGGGGAACACTCGCGCTGGTCGTGTTGAGCGCCTCTATCAACGTTTCATTGCCTATATGCACGACGCATTCAGCTAGTTCGGTTAAATTGCGCAGCGTGTCTTTGGGCAGCCCACTGCCATCAAGCAGCGGTGAAAAAGCCAGGATGGGGGGATTAACGCTGGCTACGTTAAAAAAGGAGAACGGTGCGAGGTTTGTATTGCCGTTCTTATCTTGAGTTGACACCCATGCAATTGGCCTTGGACAGACACTGCCTGACAGCAAACGGTAGATAACACCAGCACTCAAAGGTTGTTCATCGAGTAAGTAATCCATGCGTATTCCTATGGCAGTGGTTATAAAGAGTAGCAAGCTACTTTAAAGTTGTGCCCCTAGCCGGGCAACCCAACAAGCCCCGTAAGCTATCCATCGCCCGAGCATAGTATTCATGAGATATGCCCTTGATCCGTCTCAAATCGGCTCCTCGGCGCTAAGTATGCTAGCCTTACGAGCCACACGCGACATAAAGGAACTGAATGCTCACTATCTCAAATAACGTGACGATAGCGGACTGGGAAATCGATATTAGTCAGATCAGAGCGCAAGGCTCGGGTGGCCAAAACGTCAATAAAGTCGCCTCTGCGGTGCATTTACGTTTCGATATTCAAAGCTCTACACTACCGCCGATTTATAAAGAGCGTTTAATGGCACTGTCTGATCAGCGAATCAGTAAAGAGGGCGTGGTGATTATCAAAGCGCAAAGCTATCGCACTCTGGAATTGAACAAAGAGGATGCCCTTGCACGCTTAAAAGCACTGATTCAAAGTGCTGGCAAGCAGCAGAAAACGCGGCGGCCAACTAAGCCCACCAAAGGCTCACAGCGACGCCGTGTGGACCACAAAACGCGTAAAGGCAAAACGAAGTCACTGCGTGGTAAAGTGCCACTCTCATAAGAAGTGAACAGAGTAAGTCATTCTCGCCTAGCGCCGTTTTCTCACCACTGCATTGAGCTTAGCCATCATGTCCAGCGACTCATCCACTACACTCTGCGCTGCTCGTCCGCTGTCGCCCTGCATTCAGGTATGCAACATTGATCCAGCCTCTTCATTGTGCCAAGGCTGCGGTCGGACGCTAGATGAAATTGCCTGTTGGGGAAGTATGACCGAGGCCGAGAAGACCCCGGTATGGGAGCGACTTGAGCAAACAGGCTATGTCGACGCATTACGCAGAGAAGAGCGCTAGCCCTCTGCTGTATGCCGGTCACTCAGAATGTGATGAAGTTCGCCACACGCCACCATTGGATCATCGCAGTTAATCACGATTTTTGATTCTGCCAATACATAGCTACGGCCAGTCGTGGTGTTCTCCACCACTTGATAAGCGCCTTCTTGATGCGTGCCGGTGAAGGTGCCAATAAACCCCGTTTCACGTAGTGATACGGTTTCTAACTTATCACCGATTGTCAGCCGACCTTCATAATTCATCAGCGCCAACCGCGCTGAGGTGCCCGTGCCAGTGGTGCTACGACAAATAACCCCAGGATGTACATACGTTGTTGAACGCGAGCGAATATAGCCTTCAGCTACTTTCTCTTCCGGCCCCATAAAATGTAAAAACGGCAATGGCCCTACATCTCCCAGGGTGTAATGGGAAAAGCCGCGCTGCGCTTGGATCGCCTCAACAATTTTATAAGCACAAGCGGCAAGCGCCTGCTCCTCACTGCGTACTAGCTTGAAGCCTAACTCTTCGGCATCTACCAAAGCATAAAAGCCACCGCTGTAAGCGACTGAGTAGGTAATTGCTCCAAGTTCCGGAACTTGAATCGTGTCGCGATAGGTGTCGATATAGCTTGGCAGGCCTTCACAGGTAACATACTCTACTACCCCATTGCTCACCTTTGCTTCAATTTGCACCAAGCCTGCGGGTGCCTCCAGTTTAAAGCGTTGAATCCCCTCTTTCTTGGGGACAAGCCCACTTTCCAACACAGCAGTGGCTGTACACAGCGTGTTAGAACCCGAATAAATCGGGTAGCCCATGACTTCCATAATGATATAGCCCGCGACGGCGTCTGGATGCGAGGAAGGCACCAACAGATCTACCGACATCTCCGGAATACCATACGGCTCTTCTAGCAGCAGCCGCCGCAAACCATCGGCATCATCACGCAGAAATTCCATTTGTTGGCGTACCGTGGCACCAGGAAGCACGTCGATACCCCCCGTCACAATTCGGCTAACATCACCACCGGCATGAGTATCCATCAGTTGAATCGTATGCAGATTCTTCATTAACATTGCTCCTAGGCGGTGGTGAGGGCAAACGGTGCACCATGGGTTTCCCACTGCGCATCAGGAACAATAACTATTTTTCCCAAGTAGTTACTGCCACGGTTTACAAAGTAGCGCTCAGCGTTATGTAGATCTGATAGTTTAAAGGCCGCGTGCAGTACTGGTTTTAGCGCCCCACTACGAATCCACTCGATCAGTTGTTCAGCCTCTTCGCGAGTGCCATGGGAAACACCAAAAATCTGCACTTGGTACAAGTAGACGCGAGTCCACATAATCTCGCTGATATTGCCACCACTTGCACCTGCAATGGAAAGCCGCGGATAACTGCTACGGCCTTGCATATCAACAATCATGGTATCGATAAACAGATCGGTCATCTGGCCACCGACCAAGTCCATCACTGCATCAATCGGCTTACCATCGGTGGTCGCCAATACACGCTCAACAAATGTCGATAAATCACCCCGATCGATGACTACTTCTGCACCCAACGCCAGAAGCGCATCGGCTTTATCCGGCTGGCTGACAGCGTAAGGAATAGCGCCGACGATCCGACAAAGCTGAATTAACGCCGTTCCAACACCGCCACTGGCGCCTGTCACTAGCACACGTTCACCCGCGCTAATGTTGGCAGACGTCATCATGTGATAAGCCGTCTGATACGAGCACATCCCCATCGCAGCAAGCTCTGCATCGTGCAGTTCAGGGTTGGGAACATGATGAAACTGATCGGCTGGTACTACGACAAAGTCAGCATAGCCACCATCAGCCCCGTGGCCATAATAATCTGGCGTCAGATTGATATCGCGACGCTCATCAGCATAAATATTAAAATCGAGCAGGCCTCGTTCTCCAACACGAGCAGCATCCACGCCCTCGCCTACTGCCACCACGCGTCCAGCAATATCAGCCCCTTGAATACGAGGAAACGTCAGTGTGGGCGAACCTCCCATCGCAAACGATGTGACCTCCTCTTTCCCTTTCGTAGGGTAAAGTCCTTCACGCGCTTTTCGGTCAGTATTATTTTTGGCCGTTGCCGTTACCTGAACCAGCACTTGCCCCGCCCCTGGTTTAGGGGTAATAACATCCTGCCGATACTGCAATTTATCTACATCACCATGGCCTGTTAACAACATGGCAGACATCGTTTTCGGTACTTGAGGTACAGCTTCGGCCATAAATTTCTCCCCTGTGAAACGTTGGATGAACCTAGCTGACAATAACAAACTTTTGCTATTACTAAAGAGTTAAAAACAAAAACGGCGTCAACGGATATAAACCATTGACGCCGTTAATGTTTATTAATAGTTACTAGCTAAAAACAGGCACACCAATAACTAATGTATGCAGATAAAGTGCGAATAAAACATACGCTATCAAGCCAATAACGACGGTGGCTATTGTTGCGGGAGCTGAGGTCGGCACTGGGTTAACGGGCTGCAGGCGATCACGCTTTTTGGCTGCCTTAAAGGCCAGAATAGCCCACACCAAAAATGCTGCGAAAAAGATGATATCGCCAAGTCGTCCATTAGCCAATAAGTGTGAAAATGCCCAAATTTTTACGGCCAACATCATCGGATGACCAAGCTTCGCTTTGATAGCATTACGCGGCACATAGGCTGCCACCAGCATAATAAAGGCAGGCACTATCAGTAGTGCTACCGCATGGCGTAAGCCCATGGGGGGAAACCAAACGTAGATAGGGTCTAGGCGCATTTGGCCAAAACCGTAAATAGCAATTGCCAGTCCAATCACAGACACTACGGAGTACGCTATCTTCCAGGTGTTTTCGCCGTGTTTAACAATCTGTCGCTGACGCCAGTCTTCAGCAAAGATACGCACAGAATGGCTGCCAAGAAAAATCAGCAGGCCAATAATCATGATCGTCATAAAAGTGGCTCTCAGGTTATTTGCAGGTCATTGGTCGACTGCGAGGATGCCACACTAGCGCTCAAATCACATGGCGAACTATCAACTTTTCGCCGATGGCGACCATCTGGCTCAGTTTAAAACCAGCTCGGTTTAAAACCAGTTTTTGCGTTTAAATAGCCAGATTAAACTACCACCGATACCCAGCATGGCTCCCCAAACAAAAAAGTACCCATACTGATAGCGCAGCTCTGGCATATACTCAAAGTTCATGCCGTAAATACCGGCAATAAACGTCAGCGGCACAAATATGGCAGTAATCACCGTTAATACCCGCATGGTGATATTTAGCTGGTGAGAGGAAATCGAGATGTAACCATCAATGAGATCACCGCAAATGTCGTAATACATTTGTGTCAGTGTATATAGGCGCTCAAAGCGCTCCTCTACATCCGTGATGGCATGCAGCGTTTCACTCTCTCCGCGAGGCAGATGGGCATAGTCATAGGCTGTAAGCTCTTGGGTAATGCCTTTGTGGTAGCTAAAAACACGGCGCATCTTTACTAATCGTGAACGATAGGCGGTGATTTTCCGCATCAGCACATCGTTACCATCTTCCAAAAGCTCATCTTCTATATCGCTTAGCTCGCTCTCAAACTCCAGTAAGCTATCGATATAGAAGCCTGCCGAAGTGTACATAATTTTCAGTGCGACACGCTCGGGAGATAGCGCCAGCAGCGTTTTCCCGTGCTCATTAAAGAGTCGTTCAATACTAAGCGCCTCACCGGCGTGCAGCGTGATTAGAAAACGCTCTCCAATAAAGAGGCACACCTGCTGAGGCACAAAGTTTAGCTGAGCATCAAACGACGAAATACCTCGGTAAATAATCAGGGTATGGTGTTCAAACTCTTCAATTTTCGGCGGATGGCGCTCTTTGTGGGCATCTTGAATTGCCATTGGATGACAATCAAAACGCTCCAATAGCTGGCGTTCGCGCTCCTCAGGCTCACCTTTCATGTCTATCCATAGGTGGCTGCCGGGCTTCGCTTGCCAGTCATCGATGAGGCGTTCATCGCCTTCGCACACATCGCCTTCTGACGTCGTTAGTAGGCTGCGAATCATGATCGTCCCTGTTAAGTTGGCTCACGGCTTAACGTTACGGCCTAACGCTTCGTCGATTAGGCAGATATGCCATTGTAACGCTGACGACAATAGACGCCAGCAACGCTCCTAGAAAAGGCCCCAACGTTGGGATACTGCCTGGAAAGGTAGCCGCCATAATGCCAGCCGTAATACTTCCCTGGCTTAGCCACCCCGGCAGTATTGCCCCTACTAACCCAGCGATACCGCCACCAATCGCCGCCATTGGCGTCATGCGTTGCCATAGGCCGAGCAGCACAGGCACCACGATGGCAGCGCAAAGTAGGTCTGCTATCAAAAAGAGTCGCAGCACTGACAGTCCTTGCAGGGCAATAAATATCACCGGCACCATCATTGCGACCGTTATCCAACGTGCGGTCGTTAAAGATGCTGCATGTCGTTCACCGCCACGCCCAACTATCAGAGACGCTATACCGTTTTGCAGCGTATCGACACTTGAGGTCACTAGCGTGACTGCCAAGACTAATGCAGGTAATGCCACCCAGGCAGGCGCATCTGTTAACAGCGCAAAGAAAGGAATTGGTGGTTCTCCCAAAGCAACACCGCTCATGGCGGCCATGATGCCGACACCGCCGATCACCATCACAACCAGTACGGTCAGACCGCCGCCTAGCCAAGCGCCGCGACCTAAGCTCTGATCATCTTGGGCAGCCCATACACGCTGCCAATAGCCTTGGTGAAAAAGATTGGCGGCGGTCACCGCAATCACGAGTGTCAGGGCAACACTGAGCGCACTTGCAATAGGAATAGAGGGCATGACTGCGTCATTCGGCATGGTTGGTAGCCGCCAAATCGCAACGCTACCTACGGCTAATAACAGGGCTAGTAAAAGCCATGCCTGCCAGCGATCCGTTGCGAGACTTGCGCGCAACCCACCAATCACCGTATACACCAAGGTAGTGAGCGCAACGCCAATAATCACTAGTGCAGGTGGTACATCAGAAAGCAGCGCGGTAATAGCACCTATCGCCGTCAGTTCCGCTGCTAAAAAACAGCCCATGTAGGCTACAGATACCAGTAGCACCCAATGACGCACCCCCTTGCCGTAACAAGCGTGGGCGAATTCGGCGATGCTTCTGCCTTCTGGCAATGCACGACGAATTTTTGGTCCGTACAACCCCAACACGATAAACGGCAGCGCAGAGCCAATGTAAGCGTCCATTCCGCGACGTTCTGCCACCCCGCTAAAATTC
>NZ_JABUZD010000046.1:0-5711 GCF_014897875.1 Halomonas sp. 3A7M | reverse complement strand
AATAGCGCCTGTTAAGGCGCTGCGCGCCATGCCTGGCGCACCATTAAAAAAACCCGCATCTATCGATGCGGGTTAGAACAGGGAAGTTACTTAGAGCAAGCGTTGCTTTGACGTTTATGCGACGTCGAAGCGATCCGCATTCATCACTTTTGCCCAGGCGGCGACGAAGTCTTTAACAAACTTCTCGCCGTTATCGTCCTGGGCATACACCTCTGCGTATGAGCGTAGCAGTGAGTTAGAACCAAACACTAGATCAACGCGAGAGGCTGTCCACTTAACCGCGCCCGTTTGACGGTCGCAAATCTCGTAAACATTATTGCCCACCGGCTTCCAGCTGTTGCCCATATCGGTCAGGTTGGCAAAGAAGTCGTTGGTCAACTGGCCTTCACGGTTAGTGAACACACCGTGCTTGGTACCACCATAGTTGGTGCCCAGCACACGCATTCCACCTAACAGCACGGTCATCTCCGGTGCGGTGAGCCCCATCAACTGAGCACGATCCAGCAGCATTTCTTCGGGTTTGACGATGTAGTCTTTCTTCTGCCAGTTACGGAAGCCATCGGCAAGTGGCTCTAAAGGCTCAAAAGAGTCTACGTCAGTCATCTCATCAGTGGCATCACCACGGCCTTTAAGGAACGGCACACGCACCTCATAGCCCGCTGCTTTGGCCGCTTTTTCGATAGCCACGCTACCCGCTAAGACAATCACATCGGCAATGCTGGCACCCGTATCAGCAGAGATCTGCTCGTATACTTTTAGCACATCGGCAAGACGCGTTGGCTCATTGCCTTGCCAATCTTTCTGGGGAGCCAAACGAATGCGCGCACCGTTGGCGCCACCGCGCATGTCGGAACCACGGTAAGTGCGCGCGCTATCCCACGCGGTGCTGACCATGTCGCTAATGCTTAAGCCGCTCTCAGCAATTTTCTGCTTAACCACTTCTTCGCAGTAATCGGTGCTACCTGCAGGCACAGGGTCTTGCCAGATAAGGTCTTCAGCCGGCGCTTCTGGGCCGATATAGCGTGCTTTCGGGCCTAGATCACGGTGCGTTAGCTTAAACCACGCTTTAGCAAAGGTTTGCTTGAAGTACTCCGGATCGGCCATGAATTTTTCGCAAATAGCACGGTACGTCGGGTCCATCTTCATCGCCATATCCGCATCGGTCATGATCGGATTGTGACGCACAGAGGGATCGGTTGCATCAACCGGCTTATCTTCCTCTTTAATGTCGATAGGCTCCCACTGATGAGCACCCGCAGGACTTTTTCTTAGCTCCCACTCATGACCAAACAGCAGGTCGAAATAGCCCATATCGAACTTAGTTGGGTTGGTGGTCCAAGCGCCTTCAATACCCGACGTCACGGCATTGCTCGCTTTGCCATCCATGGTCGGGTTGCCCCAGCCAAAGCCCTGGTTTTCAACGTCAGAGGCTTCAGGTTCGGCACCTAGCGCAGCGGCGTCGCCATTACCATGGCATTTACCCACGGTATGGCCGCCCGCTGTTAAGGCAGCGGTTTCTTCGTCGTTCATCGCCATACGAGCGAAGGTTTCGCGCACCTGCAGAGCTGTCTTAAGCGGATCTGGCTGGCCGTTAACCCCTTCTGGGTTAACGTAGATAAGTCCCATTTGAACCGCAGCCAGCGGATTCTCCATTGTTTCCGGCTGTTCAACGTCACCGTAACGCTCGTCAGAAGGCGCTAACCACTCTTTTTCAGCCCCCCAATAAATGTCTTTCTCTGGGTGCCAGATGTCTTCGCGGCCAAACGAGAAACCGTAAGCGGGCAGTCCCATAGATTCGTAGGCCACCGTACCCGCAAGAATGATTAGGTCGGCCCAGCTGATTTTATTGCCATACTTCTTCTTCACTGGCCACAGCAAACGGCGCGCCTTATCAAGGCTTACGTTATCCGGCCAGGAGTTGAGCGGTGCAAAACGCTGGTTACCGGTACCACCGCCGCCACGGCCATCGGCAATGCGGTAAGTTCCGGCAGAGTGCCATGCCATGCGGATCATCAGGCCACCGTAGTGGCCCCAGTCGGCTGGCCACCATGCTTGGCTATCAGTCATCAAGGCATGAACATCTTGCTTGAGGGCGTCAAAATCGAGTTTTTTGACCTCTTCCCGATAGTCAAAGTCAGGATCCATCGGGTTAGTTTTACGATCATGCTGGTGCAGAATGTCTAGGTTCAACGCCTCTGGCCACCAATCTTTGTTGGAGGTGCCAGTAGACGTATTACCACCATGCATTACAGGACATTTTCCACTCATGTTTCTCTCCCCTTCTTGCTCTTTGCCTTGGACTCGCCAAGGAAACAGATGATCGACATCTCATATTGCTGTCTACAGTGTAGGTAATCAGCAAGCGTTGCGTTGATATGTACTGTTTTAAAGCACCTCACCGATAGTCACAATTTGTAATAAACCAATAGATCGATAGTTATTTATTATTAAACTAGCTATTTCTTAGCCAATAAAAACTTAGCCCATAAAAAAAGGCAGGGCGTCAGACGCCCTGCCCATACCACTATCAGGATAGTAGCGTTTTCTTACCTTTACTCCACCATTGGCAACAGTGCGTTCAAGCTATCCCGCGCATCGCCGTAGAACATGCGCGTGTTCTCTTTGAAGAATAGCGGGTTTTCAATGCCAGAGTAGCCCGTGCCCTGACCGCGCTTGCTGACAAACACCTGCTTGGCTTCCCAAACCTTCAATACCGGCATACCGGCGATAGGGCTATTGGGATCTTCCTCGGCAGCGGGGTTTACGATGTCGTTGGAGCCGATCACGATCACCACGTCCGTACTTGAGAAATCGTCGTTGATCTCGTCCATTTCCAGCACGATATCGTAAGGCACTTTGGCTTCAGCCAGGAGCACGTTCATATGTCCAGGCAGACGCCCTGCCACCGGATGAATACCGAAACGTACGGTCTTACCCGATGCCCGCAGCTTGCGTACTAGATCGCTCACCGCACTCTGTGCTTGAGCCACCGCCATGCCATACCCCGGCACGATAATCACGCTATCTGCGTCGTTTAAGGCACTCGCCACACCACTTGCATCAATCGCGACCTGCTCGCCTTCAATCTCAGCCGCTGGCCCTTGAGCACCACCGAAGCCGCCCAAAATCACGTTAACGAAGTTGCGGTTCATCGCCTTACACATAATGTAAGACAGGATTGCCCCTGAGGACCCCACCAGTGCGCCGGTAACAATCAACAGATCATTGGAAAGTGTGAAACCAATCGCCGCCGCTGCCCAGCCGGAGTAGCTGTTCAACATCGACACCACCACTGGCATATCCGCACCGCCAATGCCCATAATCAGGTGATAGCCAATAAAGAATGACAGCGCCGCCAGCACGAGCAATGTCCAGAAGCCTGCACCATTGAGGTACATAATCGCGAGCAGCAGCGAAAGCGCCGCAGCACCGGCGTTGAGCATATGCCCACCCGGTAGTTGACGAGGCTTGCCATCCACTTTGCCTGCCAGCTTACCGAACGCAATCACCGAGCCGGTAAAGGTCACCGCACCGATGAAAATCGCGAACACCACCTCAATCTGCAAAAAGGTCAGCTCAGCAGGAGCCTTCGTGGCCACCAATGCAGCAAACGCAGAAAACTCTTGCATCGCGCCGTCGGCCGCTTGTGCGGCCAGCACCCGGCGGCGCTCTAAATCTGCGCCCCAGGCAACAAAGACCGCTGCCAAACCCACAAAACTATGTAGTGCCGCTACCAACTGAGGCATTTCGGTCATTTCGACCTTGCCTGCGACATAGGCACCAATCCCAGCACCGATCAACATCGCCGGAACCAGCCACCAGTAGCCGCCAATACCTGGCCCGAGGGAGGTAAAGAACACCGCTACGGCCATACCCACAATGCCGTACCATACGGCACGCTTGGCTTTCTCCTGATTACTCAGGCCGCCTAGCGATAAAATAAATAGCACACTTGCCGCAATTGCCGCGGCAGATACGAATCCTTGTCCTAACATCTCGTTTCTCCGCCGCTTAGGATTTTTGGAACATGGCAAGCATCCGGCGTGTCACCAGGAAGCCACCCACGATATTAATCGATGCAATCAGTACCGAAATGGCCGCCAGCACGATAACGACGCCACTGCCTGAACCGATTTGCAAAATTGCCCCTAAAATAATGATGCCGGAGATAGCGTTAGTGACCGCCATTAACGGCGTGTGCAGCGAATGACTCACCTTCCAAATCACCTGGAAGCCAATGAAGCACGCCAACACAAACACAATGAAGTGCTGCATAAATGAGGCTGGGGCTATTTGGCCCAACAGCAGCATTAGCGCGCCACCAACGGCGAGCAAGCCTACTTGACGCTTGGTTTGCGCTTTAAACGCCGCGTGTTCAGTAGCCTTCTTCTCTTCAGGCGTTGGTTCTTTCTCTTTTTTCTTTGGCTTCGCCGCAGCGATAGCTTTTACTTTGGGTGGCGGCGGCGGGAAGGTGACTTCGCCCTGGTGCGTGACCGTAGCACCGCGAATGACATCATCTTCCATATTGTGATGGATGACGCCGTCTTTCTCAGGCGTGAGGTCGGCTAGCATGTGGCGAATGTTGGTGGCGTAAAGCAGCGACGCTTGGGTGGCCATGCGTGAGGGGAAGTCGGTATAGCCGACCACCACGACGCCGTTATCAGATACCACACGCTCGTCCGGCTTGGTTAAATCGCAGTTACCGCCTTTTTCAGCGGCTAAGTCGACAATCACCGAGCCAGGTTTCATGGCTGCCACCATATCTTCCAGCCACAGCTTTGGCGCGGGCCTGCCAGGAATCAGCGCCGTGGTGATGACAATGTCGACATCCGGTGCTTGTTCGCGGAAACACTCTAGCTGCTTCTCGCGAAACTCTGGGCTAGAGGGTGAGGCATAGCCACCGCTTTCTGAACCGTCCTGACTATCTTCAAAATCGAGAAACAGGAATTCAGCGCCCATGGATTCAATCTGCTCGGACACCTCTGGGCGCACATCAAATGCACGCACCACAGCGCCAAGGCTAGCCGCGGTACCAATCGCCGACAAGCCCGCCACACCCGCGCCGATCACCAATACTTTGGCAGGGGGAACTTTACCGGCGGCGGTTACCTGGCCAGTAAAGAAGCGGCCAAAGTTATTGCCCGCCTCAATCACCGCACGGTAGCCCGCGATATTGGCCATTGAGGAGAGCGCATCCATTTTCTGCGCTCTGGAAATACGTGGCACCATGTCCATCGCAATAACAGACGCGCCCTGAGCTTTACAGGTTTCCAACAGTGCTTCGTTTTGTGCTGGCCAGAAGAACGCAATCAGCGTCTGACCTTCACGTAAATAGTGAGCCTCAGTTTCCGAAGGTTCACGGACTTTAATCACCACGTCCGCATCACGCCACAGCGCTTCCGCGCTTTCCACAACGCTGACACCCGCGTCGCGATACGTGTCGTCATTAAAGCCCGCAGCAGCCCCTGCGCTGGCTTCCACCAAGCACTCATGGCCTAGCTTTTGAAGCTGTTTTGCGCTCTCAGGAGTAAGCGCTACACGCGCTTCTCCTTGAGCTGTCTCTTTCGGTGCGCCTATTTTCACACGCTTTCTCCCTTGGTTAGCCCATTTCCAGCGTCATGACCAAAACAGTCATATTTTCACCCTTGGTTATTGGACGCTGGGCATTATCCTGAATCCGTGAAGCTGGCGCCGATACTTTCCCTATCAAC
>NZ_JABUZD010000045.1:0-8951 GCF_014897875.1 Halomonas sp. 3A7M | reverse complement strand
TATAAGCCTCGCTTTATACACCATAACTTATGCGGATTCACTTATTTTAAAAATAAATTAACTAAAAAAGCAAAAAATCATCATAGCCATGAAATATGACCCGCATCAAATAAACAGCCATTAACTACAATCACTCTATTAATGGTGGCTATACTATTCCTATCTGTCTACAAGGGACCAATACAATGACATGTCGTGAACCGGATAGATGGGTGACTACTATGTTACAAGAAGAGCATGGGCTTTCATCTGTTGGACTTAACCCTCTTCGAGCAGCGTTAGTTACCTTTGGTGCTTTTTTGATCGTGGGCGCTCTGCCGTTACTTCCGTATACGATACCTAGCTTAGCGACCACAACGCAGTTTTTAGCCAGTCTAGGGCTGGCTTGCGGCGTATTCCTTGCTATTGGCATGCTCAAGAGCGCCGTCTACGGCCTACCGGCTTGGCGCTCAGGCCTGCGTACTCTTTTCATGGGTAGCGCTGCGGCCGGGCTCGCCTTTGCGACAGGCTATCTCGCGCAGCGTCTATTAGCAGGCTAGGCCTATAAAGACCTGCTTGGCTATTAATAATCATAGTATGTCAGTAAGCTTCACAACTTATGCTAATGATTGCTAATCCAGAATGAAGCTTAAAACCAAAAAACGGCCACCGCTGTAATAGCTAAGTGACCGTTTTATCTGTTTGGTCGGAGTGACAGGATTCGAACCTGCGACCTTTGCAACCCCATTGCAACGCGCTACCAAGCTGCGCCACACTCCGATATCTTGGGTTGGCAACGAATGTTAACCAACATCGTTTGCCTCAAGACGGTGCGTATACTAGCGCTTTCTTAACCAAATGAAAAGCTCTTTTTGCGCTTTCTTTTCAATTGCTTGCCGCTTGCACTTAATCGATGCTCTTAAGTAGCGATGCCATGGCATCATATACCTTGGGCGTTGTGACGAGCAGTTGCTCTGGGTAGAGGTCGGCTGGCACGCCGTCAGGCACCTCAGTTAAGTGGCCTACTTTCGCGCCTGCCTCGCGAGCAATGACCCAACCCGCGACAAAGTCCCATGGTGAAACGCTTTCGTAATATGCGTCTAAGCGGCCGCAGGCGACATCACAGAGGTCAATCGCAGCTGCGCCATTGCGACGAACATCCTGACAGCTCACCAACACGGCTTCCAAACGTGGTAGAAGCTGTTTGCGAGCCTGTTTATCGTAGGGAAAACCGGTAGCCACCAGAGTGCTTTCAAGCGTATCAGCGTCACTAGGCTTGATTGGTTGCTGATTGCAGTACGCACCTAATCCTTGCGCGGCACTGAAGGTATCACCCAAGAAAGGGGCATGAACGACGCCTACTTTACCGATGCCGTTCTCTATCCAGCCAATCGACACCGCCACATGGCGCAGGCCTTGGGCAAAGTTGACGGTTCCATCGATAGGATCTACCACCCACAGCCGCTCGGCGGGGGTATGCAGCGCACGCTCAGGGCTTAGCTCTTCACTCAATCTCGCTTCACCAGGAAAATGCTCCTCCAGGCGCTGGCTAATTAGCGTATCAACTGCCACATCAACATCGGTAACCAGCTCAATGCCGGCTTTTAAACGTTGACTGAAATCTTGCTGTTCGCGGGCGCGGCGAATCATATCGCCTGCCTCCTCCGCAATACGCACTGCCAGCGCCAGCCGCTCTTCTAGGGTGTAGGCCGTCATTAACGCTCCTTACTTGGTAATTTCACATTGCCTGAAGTAAGCCCAGCTTAAGCGGTGACGCATGGCATTACCATGAGCCATGCGAAACAACCTTTAACGAAGCGCATCCACCAGCACATCGACAACGATACGGGTCGCCGCCTCAATGAGTACGACATCGGCCCCTACGCGCTCCCATTCGTAGCCGGGGTACTGGGGAAGCTGAGATGCCAACGGGCCATCAAAGCGTTTTGCAATTCCCGGAGGAAGGGGTTTACCGCGTTCTAAATTGCGCTGAATACCCGGCGGCAATGGCTGGGCACGTGGCGCATCGTATTGCCGCAAGAGACGAAGCAGTTCACGTTCGTTGATACGAGGAAGATCTACAACGCGTTCGTCGCGATGGCGACGCTCATGTCGGCCTATATCCTGCCCGCCACGCTGGCGCTCGGAATGTGGGCTGTTGTCTCTAGCACCATGGGCGGGTGCGTGTGCTGGCTGTGCGACTGCCGCCACTTGCCACAACAGGGTGCAAACTAACAGGCAAGCGCTAAGAGGGATTGATTTCATTATCGGCTCCTTATGACCAGGAGCATTGAGTATAGAGAGCAAATGCGCAGGCAGTGTGAAGATTGAACAATATTAAAATACGGGCAAAAACCTGCAGATAAAAAAACCATTAGCTGGCACAGCTACCAAAGCTAATGGTTAGCTTTTACGTTGCTGTACACTATTCCCCGTCAGCCATAGAAATTATCCCGTCCCCAGATACATACACAGTTTCCTGACGATCCTGAGTTAAAACTTCAATAGTTTCTGATAGTTCGATATCTGCAGCGCCTGCAAACACAGTGAACAGCTCGTCAACATCCGTATTTTCAGCACATGACTGAAAGCTGAATTCAGGCGCGCCCTCTCCGAGAGACGCTTCCGCGATTGAAAGTGTTCTATATGAGTTGAGTTCTCCAACACATGCAGAAGCCTCTGAGCGGTCCAAGTAGCTTCCATACTTGGGCACGCCGATGGCAGCCAAGATTCCGATAATAGCAATGACTACCATCAGTTCAATGAGAGTAAAACCACTTTGCTTCCTGAATTGTAGTTATTTTAAAAAATTTTTTATTCATAACACTGCTCCTTTGTGCTATTAAATTACCTCTTCAATAACATGAATGCGATAAGTGCGTTAAACAAACCCGTGCCACAATGTTTAACAATACCAACAACTTCTCGATGCTATATTGAATCAACAATAGCAATCACATCGTTACATTTCCGTTGACTATTAATAATAATTAATACTTAGCATAAAGAAATAAAACAAACATGATTGAATTTAGCCATGAACGATTTAACCCCCGGGCCGACGCTGAGCAAGGCGGCCATGCATAGCGGCCTGCACGGCATCGCTAAACGGCTGGTTGAAAATGGCGTGCTGACCGATGCTCAGGCGACTGTCGCGGAAAACACAGCAACAGAGCTTGACGTGTCGCTGTTACAGCACGTGGTCGATAGTGGGTTAGTAGAATCAGGCGCAGCAGCGCTGGCCGCTGCCTGGGAGTATGGTTTACCGGTCGTTGACCTAGATGCCATTCGTATAAATGCGCTACCACCCGCCAACGACTACCCCGTTAAAATATTAGAGCGTCTAGATATTCTTCCTCTGGCACGCCACGGGCACCGCCTTACTGTCGCTGTCCCTCAGTTTACGGTTAACTTATCGGACATGGCCCAAAAGTACTGGTTACAAGCAACAGGTACACTATTTGGCAGTATAATGCTGCTGAAAGCTGCAGCGCGACGCTCACCACGCGTCGCTTATCGGTTAGACAGCATGATGCTTCATCTGCCTATCCTTGGCGATATTTTACACAAATCGGCTGTCTCACGATTCACACGCACCTTAGCGACTACCTTTACTTCAGGCGTGCCACTTATTGAAGGGCTCGAAACTGCCGCAGGTGCATCGGATAATCGCGTGTATATCAGAGCGATTAATGAAGTGCGCCAAGATGTCACTACTGGACAACAGCTGCATTTCGCCATGCGTATGACCAACCGCTTTCCAGCGCTGGCAGTTCAAATGGTGAATATTGGTGAGGAAGCCGGCTCACTAGATGCCATGCTTAACCGAGTCGCCGATTACTACGAAGAAGAAGTGGATAATAAAGTAGACGCCCTGACCTCGTTAATGGAACCGATTATTATCGTTGTCCTTGGCGCACTAGTGGGCGGCGTTGTTGTCTCCATGTATTTGCCTATTTTTGAAATTGGCACCGCACTATAAATAAACCGTTCATACACACTTCCCCAACAATTGGAATACCATGGGTTTATCACCAACCTTTTACCTCTTTTTTGCTTTCCTGATCGGCCTCTGCTTTGGCAGTTTTCTTAACGTTGTCATCACCCGTTTACCCGTTATGCTAATGCGCCGTTGGCGTAATGAAGCACGCGCCTCTCTTGAGCTGGCCGACGAAACATCCCCCCGCTTTAACCTTGCTACTCCAAGGTCAATGTGTCCACGCTGCGAACAACCCATTGCTTGGCACGATAACCTACCTTTAATAGGCTGGATAAAAAGAAGGGGAAAATGCGCCCATTGCCAAACTTCCATCAGTGTACAGTACCCATTCGTTGAGCTGATGGGCGGACTACTTGCTGTGGTCGTTGTGGCTTTGCATGGCCCGACGCTAAGCGCAATGTTTATCTATGGCGCTTGTGTAACACTACTGGCTTTGGCAGTAATCGACTTTCGAACCTATTTACTCCCTGATATGTTGACCCTACCGTTGTTATGGGCTGGCTTAGCTTACCAATTGTTCTTTCAGCCCCTACTGCTCCCTGGCGCTGTCATCGGCGCGATGGCGGGCTATCTTGTGCTATGGAGCTTTTACTGGCTATTTAAGCTCATAACAGGCAAAGAAGGCATGGGGTTTGGGGATTTCAAATTACTCGCTGCGCTTGGTGCCTGGGTAGGTTGGAGCATGTTACCGCTACTGCTTATTTTATCTGCAGGTATTGGCGCAATCATAGGATTAGCCGCTCAAGCTATTTATCCCCGGTTACGTGGCCAACCTCTCCCCTTTGGCCCCTTTCTTGCGCTGGCGGGCTGGATTTGCATACTGGTAGGCAACGAGTTAATGACACTCTATACGTCGTTGCTGTATTAAGCCTAACGCCGGTTTTGATTCAATTCTTTGGGGAGCATGCATGATCATTGGACTAACAGGTGGTATAGGCTCGGGAAAATCTACTGTTGCCCGTGCGTTTGGAGAACTGGGGATTGGCTGGGTAGATGCCGATGATGTCGCTAGAGAAGTCGTTGCCGTTGGCGAACCCGCGCTGGCAGCTATTGCCGAACACTTTGGCACAGACGTATTGAATTCCGACGGAACACTGAATAGGTCAGCACTGCGTAGCATCATTTTTGAGGATCCTGCGCAACGGCAGTGGTTAGAGTCTGTCACTCATCCCCAGGTACGCGAACGCCTTCTTTTGCATCTGGATCGTCTGCAGGCGCAGTCGCCTTATGTATTATTAGTGTCTCCTCTGCTTTTTGAGTCTGGCCAAGATAAGTTGGTTAATCGTACGTTAGTCATCGATGTGCCCGAATCGCTGCAATTAGCGCGTACGCTTGCCCGAGATGGGGTGAGTGAATCCCAGGTGCGTGCTATCCTCGCCGCCCAACTTCCACGCGAAGAACGCCTTGCTAAAGGCAATGATGTCATCGACAACAGTGGTGACCATGCGAATATGACGCGCCAGGTCATCCAACTGGATCGTCGTTATCGCGCCGAGTGCACTTAACGACGTACTTGAGACGTACTTTTGAAACAGGAGTTTGTCATGCCCACACCGGCAAATGATTCACCGCTAGAGGTTGCTTGCCCCCAATGTGGCAAGAAAGTTATCTGGGGGCCAGAAAGTACTTATCGCCCTTTTTGTAGCAAACGTTGCCAATTACTTGATTTGGGCGCTTGGGCGGAAGAGTCACATCGCATTGCAGGTGAATCCGCCATGGATGAGGCGGACTTGGATACCCTGCTTGCTCAAGCAGATAGAGACGCACCTCTTTCTTAAAGGCTCGCCCAACATGACTGACGCCACGCTGCCTCTATATCATCTACTGCATGAACTTGATGCCCACTTTGATCAACTGGTAGCCACCATTGAGCGGGCTGCAGCGCTATACGAATTTAGCCCACCACCTACTTGGCGGTTCCGGCCTGACGCGAACGATTCTATTTGGCTGAGGGAAGCACTGCTGGACATGTGGCATCAGCAGGGACAGGATGGCCGCGAAACGCGTAACTACATCGCGGTCATCGCCGCTAACGATGATTTATTAGCAGCGTGCCATCAAATTAACTACGCAAAGGCAAATATCAGCGACCTACTCGCGCGCATTAAGCAGTCTCATCCAAACGCGTTGAGCGACGCTAAGTCTCGCTTACCAAACCGTCATCCCCATATCGACGACATACTGCGTAAAAGCGGATTTGCAAGACTCCATCTGAAACAGTGCTGGCGACAACTCCCCATTGCCCCTGCGCCGGTGTCTAGAGTTAGGCTAGCGTGGTACAGCAGCGGTCGCTCAATCAAACGCGTTAGTGTTCAAGAGGCTGAGCAAAAATTATTACAACTAGACAGCGATGCACCACATATTCGTATACAGCTACGCAAGCTCGCCAGCATTCCAAGTGGAGAAATATTGGCGCAGGTACAAACCCAAGCCCCTTTAATGCGCGCGAATCTGTTTTTTGTCGAACCGCTTGCGGATGGGCACACGCGACGAGCACTTAATATTGCAATGCCGCTAATTGTGCCTGCTAATGAAGGGCGATTACCACATCTCAAAGCCCCAGCAGAAATGCCTCCAACGACTCGCACAAGAGCTAAGCGGCGCGACGAAAAACTAGAAGATGACGTATATTTACCTAGCTTACGCATCTATCGGTATCGCTAACGAGTTACCTCATCTCATAACGTCGCATTATTTACCCGCTACTGGCACGTCATCAAGCTTCCACCGCTTAGACTCCAGCAGCGCGTGTATGACCTCGCTTACATCTCGCTCCGACAAATCATATTCGCCAATCAGCGCTTTTAAGCGTTGATCAAACAGACGCTCTTGCTCATCCGAGTGTGCCGCTTCGTCTGCAGCTTGATCCTCAGCTTCCAACGCTGCAATTGAACGTACTGGCGGCCCCGTTGGAATATTGAAATCGCTGTTAGGATCTTCTAACTGGCGCAGCGCCTGCGCGAAGGCATCATCCAGCTCACGAAACTTACGTAGCTTTTCACGCTCATCTAGCTGTTTTTGAACTTTTTGATATTTCATCGATGTTTCATTTACACCTTACTTGAAATGGATGACAAGTCTGCTGAAACAGACCTTTTTCCGGCAAAACTGTGCCCAAACGCGTAAAGCCTCTGAGCAAACTTGCCTTTGCTCTTTCTTCCCAGCATAAAGGCATCACAACTTAGTAATAAATAAGCTGCTCCCGATATAAAACAGGATGCTCCTACTGGCAGAGCAAAAACGCCCAGTTAAGCAACCTAAGGTGGCGCATATAGCGGCAAATTCATCTAGTAGGCAAGCAGCAATGTTAATCGCCTATTAGATCACTAGCAACGCAAGCACCGGGATGGTGCATTACAGGTGAGATGAGTAGCGCGACCTGTACGACTTAAGCATAGGAGGCCAGATAATGTTCAATGCAATGATGCGAGCTGAGATCTGGCTGCAAGACACTCTCGATAAGCCGCTTGGAATCGAAGACCTTGCTAATCACTTAGGATACTCAGCATCACAAATACGCCGACAGTTCCGCCACTGTTTCAACATTTCACCTAGTGCTTACCGTGAAAAAAGGCGTCTTGAGCGAGCCGCTGTCTTACTTTCACTCACCTCACAAAATATAGCGCAAATCGCTATTCGTTGTGGATATACTAATCACTCTTCTTTTTCACGTGCATTTCAGCGCCGCTACCGGCTGTCACCCCGCGAATACCGTCAAGCGATAAGCAGCCTGTATCTTCTGAACAGACCTGACAAAAAATTCACAATCAGCATTGAAAGAAACCGTCCCGCACATGTGGTTTTAATGCGCTTGTACCAAGCACCAGACCACATTCCTGGGCTAGGCAACAAAAAGTATCACGCTAACCATTTAGACCACCTACAAGCCCAACTAGAGGCATCCACCCCAACCATGGTATTGCCAGACCTTTTAACAGAGAAAGTGACAGCCGCTGTAGAAGAACCTGCACCGAACCACACTCGAACTGATATCGGGCTCTATCTAGAGAATAGAGATACTGCCGAATACCTAGCACTGCCTGTCAACTACCGTCGGGTAGACATTCCTTCACGCTACTATGCGAAAATATACTTCGATAATATTTCGCAATTATCTTATGTAATATCTGAAACGCTAGTGGCATTAATGGATGAAAAAAATCGTTTAAATATCAGCGGTGATGCACCGCAAGTATTATGGCATCCGCATCATATTGAGCTTCGAATACCTTTATCTGCCTAGCCAGTCTGGATAATTTTTTATCCGCTCTCATCAAACCAAAAACCGGCACTTCTTGTTAGAAATGCCGGTTTAAAACGACTCAGTCTTCCATACGCTCTAGCCAGGATTCGACGGCTTCATCACCATGCTCATCTTTCCAGCTACGCAGGCCTTTATGATTACCGCCACGGGTTTCAATCACTTCACCAGTATGCGGGTTCTTATAAATCTTCAGACGACGCTTACGACGCGTAGAGGATGCCGCAGCACCTTTGGATCCGCGCTGATCCGCGTTAGGGTCCAGCAATGCAATAACATCAGAAGGACGCTTACCAAACTCGTTCATTAACGCTTCAAGCTTAGCTTTAAATTCAAGCTCGCTTTTCAAGCGCTGATCACCTTCCAAGCGCTGTAAGTCTTCTTGCAGTTGTTTTAGCTGCTGTTCCTTTTGAATATACTCATTTAATAACGACATGGGGATTCCTTTTAGCAAAGGTTTAACTGCGCGAGTTAATCAATCTATCAACTCAGTACGCACGGGTTCAGGATGCGCGCACATTATTGCTTTAAATGCGCTAGCTGACAATAGTCTAGTTGATTTTAGCTTAAATACTAATCGATTTTTATTGCTTAGTTGGAACTATAAAAACGAGCTTTATACTCAAGTCAAACATAGGCTAATGATCTATGTCATATCATACAGATTATCGAGTAGGAAGGGGAGTCGCCTCCCCTGTCCTCTCACACCAC
>NZ_JABUZD010000044.1:0-8260 GCF_014897875.1 Halomonas sp. 3A7M | reverse complement strand
ATAAGCCTCGCTTTATACACCATAACTTATGCGGATTCACTTAATTTCTGCTTAGTGCACTCATCATTAACGGCCATCGCCTCGTTGTCATAGTGCTAAAAAGTGCGCTATTAGTACTGGTCACCGTTATGCGTTATGCAACTAGGAGGAAGATGTGTATACAGTAGCAAGAGCAACGTTTCCCACTGACTTAAATGCTGTACTTGATTTGTATCGAGAATATATAGCGAGTACGTCGGTTGACCTTGCTTTTCAAGGTAACGATGAAGAATTTAATAACTTATCTGAAAAGTATAGCTCGGATGAGTCAAAGATATTTTTAGCAACAATCAATAAGAAACCAGTGGGGTGTGCTGCATTTCGCAAGGTGGACGATAATACCTGTGAAATGAAGCGGGTTTATGTTCGCCCAACTGCCCGTGGAAGTAAGCTGGGAGCTAAGTTGGTAGAGAGGGTATTGCAGGAAGCAACTGAGAGTGGGTATAAGAAAATATGCCTTGATGTGCTGCCTGAGTTCAAAGCGGCCTTGGCGTTATATCAGTCATATGGGTTCGTTCAACACCCACCCGTTACGAATAACCCTGTCCCAGGAACCCAATTTTTAGGGTTGGATCTGGAACGCTATAACCACACAACTTCTCAGCTTAAAACACGCCATTTTCCAAGCTTATGAAGGATGCGCTTCAACGAGATCCCTAAGCTGCTCACTCAGAGGGTTGTCTTTCTTGTAGGCTAACAGTAGCGGCGGGGAAGAGTCCCCGTCGGCAAGCGGTATGGCCATCAGGCCGTGAGCCATCGACGCGGCGCTGGCGGGCAGGATGGTAATGCCAATACCGGCGCCAACGAAGCACAGCATGCTGCCGATATCGGGCACTTCCACAACATGGCTGAGAGAAACCCCTGCTTTATCGGCCAATGTCTCCAGTTGGCGCCGCAGAAATGTTCTTTGCGTGGCGGGTTGGAGTAAAAGCCGCTCGCTGGCTATTTCGCTAAAATCGATGGAAGGCTTCGCCTGCAGCCGATGACCGGGGGGGAGTAACACGAGCAGCGGTTCATCTCCCAGCCTGGAAACCGATAAACCCGCTAGAGCGTTCTCGTCCAGGTCGGCTCGTAGTACCGCAGCGTCAAGCTTACCCGCTTTCAGCGATGCGATATGTAAGAGGGCATTCCCTTCGCACAGCTGCAGTTCGATCAGCGGGCGCTCGGTGAGCAGTTTAGCCAGGGCAGAGGTGAGGGGTTTAGAGAAAATCGCGCTGGCCGAATAACCAAGACGCAGCGTGCCGATTTTACCCTGGGCTGCCTGCCTAGCAACGCTGATGCTTCGCTGTGCAGCACTGAGTATCTCCAAGCTTTCACCAAGAAAGGCCTCGCCTGCTTTGGTGAGATGCACACCTCGGGTATTGCGCTCAAACAGCTTCACACCCACGGTTTCTTCTAATGACTTAATGCTCTGGCTCAGCGGCGGCTGGGTAATATGCAATCGCTCGGCAGCGCGCCTGAAGTTAAGCTCCTCAGCAACGGCAACAAAGTGCTTAATCTGTTTCAGTTCGACCATCTCGTCTCTCCTCCGGTGACCACAACATACGCTGATTTCTGATGCTGCACTCTGTCGAAACAGCTATCACTGCGATACCGATTCCGACCTTCATTCGAGCCTTGAGCGTACGTATGGTAATGCCTGTCTCAACAGGAATAAGCCATGCGTACGGCCTTAATAATTGGATCGCTCGGCGCTTTTTTTAATTTGTACCAGCTTCAGGCGCTGTTTCCAGCGTTAGTAGAGCGGTTCGGAACAACGGCCACTGGCGCTGGCTGGTTAACGATGGCCTCGTTGCTAGGAATGATGGTCACCGCGCCGCTAACCGGTGCTGCGACAAAGCATGCTAACCCCTCGCACTTATTAGTCGTTGGCTTTTTTACATTGGCCGCGATTAACGCTTCAATAGCATTGACGACTAGCCAAGACGTGCTTTTTGTACTGCGGCTAGGCCAAGGCATTGTCATTCCCTTTCTATTAACCGCAACGATGAATTTGGTCTCTCAGCGGCCAAGCAGCTTCGTGCCGCTGTACGTGACCGGCACCATAGTTGGCAGCACACTCAGCCGGTTTTATCCCGCTTGGTCAGTTGATGCCATGGGGTGGGAGCTGGGATTCATAAGCTCTGCAAGCCTGATGATGCTGTCTGCGGTGGCGGTTTATCTTCTTCCGAAAGCGACTCTTCCGGAAACAACTCTTCTGAAAACTGCGGGTGCCGGACCAACGCAGTGTGCGGAAAGGCATCAAACGCCGGTGACATATATAAGGCGAGCGCTTACTGACAATACGCTGCTCATTGCCTATCTCGCGGGTTTTGCGCTGCTCTTCACGCAAAGCGCGGTGTTTACGGCACTGGGTCTATGGCTTGCCCAAGAACCTTATCATTGGGATTCACAGCAGATCGGCACGATCTATCTGGCGTGTCTGCCCGCACTTGTCTGCGTGCTCACTGCCAGCGTATTGCGGCGCTACCTAAGCGAAGTAGCGATTGCCATATCACTAATAGCGTTGATTTGGGCAGCGCTGTGGCTGATTAGCACAACACGCATGCCTATCATGCTGAGCGTGGCGCTGTTTGCCATAGGAACCTATATGTTCCAAACAGTGACGACCCAGTTATTAAGCAGCACGCGCCGCGTACCCGCCGGTGTTGCCGCTGGCATCTACCTCTCTTGCTACTATTTAGGTGGCGCAATGGGCGCAAGCCTTGCGGCGTATGCCTTTGCGATATGGGCCTGGAAAGGGGTAATTGCCTGTATAGCGATAGCTCAGACAATTGTCTTTTGCCTAGTGATGGGTGCCCGGCATTGCGCTAAGGAGCGGTGAGATAACCTTCTGGTACCTCGTACTAGCCAGCGAGCGTTATTTGTCTTCACATCCTGTCTTCTTACCCATTGAGTTAGCATTCTGATAACCAATTAATACGCGCAACGTTGCTAGCGCTTATCACCAACATCAGGCTTGTATATTTAAAATAAGAATATAAATGTTTGTTTTTATGCTTTTTAGATAGGTTGTAATGAACTAAAATGAGCCCCTTTTTTTGAGCCAGGCCCCTGAGGCCATGCTGGTTCGTTAGGCCAAAGATAGGGATGTCACCATGAGTGAGCAAGCAAGTGATCAAGACAGTGCGCACTTCAAGCGCAGTATGCAGACACGCCATCTGGTAATGCTGTCTTTGGGCGGTGTGATTGGCACCGGATTGTTTTTGAGTTCCGGTTATACCGTGCAGCAGGCCGGGCCGATTGGAGCAGTGTTGGCCTATCTCGTTGGCGGTATTGTCGCTTGGCTGGTGATGATGTGTCTGGGTGAACTGGCAGTGCATATGCCGGATTCAGGCGCCTTCAGCGCCCATGCCAGCCGCTATATCGGCCCAGGAACCGGCTATATGGTGGCTTGGATGTACTGGCTCACCTGGACGGTGGCACTAGGTTCAGAGTTCACCGCGGCGGCGGTTTTCATGGGGCGCTGGTTTCCCGATATCCCCGGCTGGTATTGGAGTGGCTTATTTGCGGCAATTGTTTTTGGCGTGAATGCGTTTACCTCGCGCTTCTTTGCCGAGTCCGAGTTCTGGCTGTCATTGATCAAAGTGATCGCGGTGGTGGTGTTTGTGTTGGTGGGAGCGATGGCGATCATTGGCTGGGTGCCGTTGCATGGTGCCGCTGGCGCTGAGGTTGCTTCACCAGGGCTATCAGCCGGCGCCATGTCGCCCAGCTTGCTGGCCATTGGCACCACCTTGCTGGCGGTGATGTTTGCTTTTTCTGGTACCGAGCTGATTGGCATTGCTGCCGGAGAAGCAGTGGACCCAGCCCGCAATGTGCCCAAGGCCATTCGCGCGACGCTATGGCGACTAATACTGTTTTTCGTTGGCACGATTATCGTGATTGCGGCGCTATTGCCCCAGGGGCAGGCCGGTCTCAGTGAGAGCCCCTTTGTCGCAGTGTTTCAGCGTTTAGGGGTGCCGGGCGCAGCCGATATCATGAACTTTGTGATCATTACTGCCTTGCTGTCGGCGGCCAATTCCGGGCTTTACGCCTCGGCACGCATGCTGTGGACGCTGTCGGATCAGGGCACTTTGCCCAAATCGCTGGGTCGGCTCAACAAGCGTGGCATTCCGATGAACGCCCTTTTGCTGAGTATGGTGGGTGGGCTTGGAGCATTGTTCTCCAGCGTTTATGCCGCTGAAACCGTCTATCTAGTGTTGGTCTCGATCTCTGGTTTGGCCGTAGTGGTGGTCTGGATGGCGATTGCGCTCAGCCAACTCAATTTCCGGCGCCAATACCTGCGTGAAGGCGGGCGGCTGAAAGATCTGGTTTATCGTACGCCGTGCTATCCCTGGGTACCGCTGATAGCCTTTGCGGCCTGTTTGGCAGCGTGCATTGGTATCGCTTTTGACCCGCAACAACGCGTGGCGCTCTATTTCGGTGTGCCCTTCATTGGCCTGTGCTATCTGGTGCATTTTGTGCGCCACCGTTCGGGCTCTTATCGTCTTGCGCAATCGTCCAACGCCGCTGAGGAAACGCCAGTATGAATGACTTAAACCCGATCAAAGCCCTATTGGCTGACGTGCCTTTTATGGTTATCGACGGTGCTATGGCCACCGAGCTGGAAACGCTCGGCTGCGACCTCAACGACGCCCTTTGGTCAGCGCGCTTGTTGGCTCAGGCCCCAGAGAAAATTCGCCAGGTTCATCAGGCTTACTTTGAAGCCGGTGCCGATTGTGCGATTACCGCCAGCTATCAGGCCACGGTGCCTGGTTTTATGCAGGCAGGACTAACAGCGCAGGAAGCGCGGGAACTGATTCAGTTATCGGTCACGTTGGCGCAGCAGGCGCGCGATGCGGTCTGGCAGCCCGGTCAAACCGATCGCCCCAAACCGCTGGTGGCTGCATCTGTTGGCCCTTATGGCGCTTACCTGGCCGATGGCAGTGAATACCGCGGCGGCTATGATCTGGATCGCGCCGGGCTGGTGGCGTTTCACCGTGAACGTTTTGAACTCTTACTGGCGGCAGGTGCTGATCTGCTAGCGGCTGAAACCTTGCCTTCATTAGATGAAGCGCTGGCGATCACCGATTTGTTGGCCGAGCATCCCGGCGCACAGGCCTGGATTACCTTCTCAGCAAAGGATGGCAAACATATCAGCGATGGTACGCCAATAGAGGAGTGCGCGGCAGCCCTGGCCAACTGCCCTGGCGTGGCGGCGATTGGCGTGAATTGCACCGCCTTGCCCCACATTGAGTCGCTGATTCAGGCGATCCGGCGTCAGTGCGATCTGCCGGTATTGGTCTACCCCAATTCAGGGGAAGTGTACGACGCGGTGACCAAAACCTGGCACCCGGCCCCATGCGACCACACCGCCAGTGGCCCTTCCGCGCTGGCACAAGGGGTGGAACAATGGCTGGCGGCAGGCGCGTCAGCCATTGGTGGTTGCTGCCGAACAGCACCAGCGGATATTCAGGCGTTGGCCCAGTGGCGGCGGTCACGCCTGCATAGTGAGTCATATAGATAACTAAGGTTATTTGTATTATGGTTTAAGTCTTCCCGCGTTTAGCAGAGGTATTTGTCCAATGAACCATTGATGCCGCCGTTGCAATAACGGCCAGTCTCCACCAGCCCCCAGTAGCAAGGATCGTCTTTGAAATGGTTCTTGGGAGGGTTCTAGAGAGAGTTCTTGGCATCGTTGGAATCACACATGACAAATACCTATCTCACCTTAAAAGGTGTTTCCTACGTTCTGTCGGATGGCAGAACGCTTTTCACTGATCTTCACGAGCAGTTCGATAACCGCCCAACCGGGTTGGTGGGGCGTAATGGTGTCGGTAAAACAGTCCTAGCCCAAATCCTCGCGGGCCTTTTGCAGCCAACCACTGGCCATTGTCAGCGCCCCGGCAGCGTCCATTACCTTGCCCAGCAGGTAGTGCAACCGAAGGGCGCTTGTGTCGCCGATCTTGCCGATGTTCGAACAACGTTGGATGCGCTGGCACGTATTGAAGCTGGCAGCACAGCGTTTGAGGATTTTGAAGCAGTCGATGATCGTTGGGATATGCCCCAGCGATTCCGCCATGAACTCGAACGCAATGGCCTGGGCTATCTTGAAGCCAGCACACCAGCGAACACACTGAGCGGCGGCGAAGCCATGCGCGTGGCCTTAATGGGCGCAATGCTCTCGAATGCCGATTGCCTGATTCTTGATGAGCCAAGCAACCATCTCGACCGACCCAATCGGCAGGCACTCATCGAACAGCTGCGGCGCTGGCCGCGTGGGCTGATAGTGGTTAGCCATGACCGACAACTGCTGGAAGCCATGGAACGTATCGTGGAACTGTCCCCCTTAGGGCTGCACAGCTACGGCGGCAACTACACGTTCTATGCCCAAGCGAAAGCGCATGAACAACAGGCTGCCCTTGATCAGCTCAGCCAGCGAAAGCTCGAACGCCAACGCGAAGAGCGCGCGATGCGCAAGCAGCGTGAACGTCAGGAGAAACGACAGGCTCGTGGCAATCGGCTGGGCAAGGAAGCCAACCAGGCCAAGATCCTGTTAGATCGCCAGAAAGAGCGCAGCGAAACCTCGGCGGGCGCGCTGCGCCAAAAGCAGGCGGCCAGTCAGGCGCATCTAAATCAACGTGTGCGTGACGCCGCAAAGCAGGTTGAAAACGAGTCACAAATCAACCTGCATGAAATACCTATTAATCAGGCCGCCAAGCGCTGTTTAGCAGAATTAGAAGGGGTTGAGCTACCGTTCGTTATGGGCGTTACTCGGCACATTAATCTAATGCTGAGAGGGCAGCAGCGGCTAAGCATTATTGGACCGAATGGCTGCGGTAAATCTACGCTGCTCCGCGTGCTGGCGGGCCAGATTGAGCCCTTGTCAGGAGCCTACAACGTAACGCCCGAAAGCGCCTATCTCGACCAGCAACTGGGGAATCTAGACCCAGCAAAGACACTACTCGCACAACTGCAGCTGGCCAACCGAACCGCTACTGAAGGGGAGCTGCGCATGCGGCTTGCCCAGCTAGGTCTAGGCGCGCAAAAAATCACCACGCCCAGTGGGCTGCTAAGCGGTGGAGAGCGCCTGAAAGGAGCGCTGGCCTGCATCCTCTACGCCGATTCCCCACCGCAACTACTGCTACTGGACGAGCCAAATAACCACCTTGATTTGCCTTCAGCACAAGCACTGGAAACCATGCTGCGCAGTTACCAAGGCGCGTTAGTGGTGGTATCCCACGACGATGCCTTTCTGGAAAACCTAGCCCTGACAGACCGCCTGTTAGCAACCGAACAAGGCTGGCACCTGGAGCCGGTTTGATCTAAGTATTCGAGGTGTGATGCATTACTAAAAAACGGCGTAAGTCTAAACAGCTTGTTGGGGACAGCTATACAGGGAAGCCATGATGACTTCCATCGGGAAGTTCTATATCGACACGGACTCGGCCGCCTAGCGCTTCGACGTAGCGTTTGAGTGAACTAAGGCGCATATCCTGGCCAACTTTCTCAAGTCCTGCGACGGTGGGTTGTTTTACTCCCATCGCAATAGCTATGTCTGCTTGGGTTTTCTCCGCTAGCTGACGAATTTCGGCAAGCCTGATCTCAAATAACATATCGTTGGCTTTCGCCTCAGCTGCCGCAACGATCTCAGGCTTTTCTCTTGCTAACAAGTCTTCCAGTTTGCGTGCCATGGTTACCACCTCACTTTAGTGTTTCCAGGTGAGCCGTATATTCTTTATCGGCGACTGGAATCATCTCATTATAGAAGCGCTTGTCATTTCCACCTTTATCGCCTGCGCATAGCAAGATGCCTGTGCGACGTGGGTCAAACGCAAAAAATACTCTAATAGGACGTCCCTGGCACTGAACACGCAATTCCTTCATATTGGAATGCTGCGAGCCATTTACAGTGTCAGCGTGCGGCCTTGAAAGCATCGGGCCTCGTTCACGTAGAAGAAGTACAGAAGCCAGAACGTTCTCACGTTCAATTTCTTCCAATGAGAAGAACCACGCTTCAAATGTGTCTGTTTGTTCGATAGACCACATGGAGACCTCTTTGTTTATAGGTTTTATCCTATATAGGCTATGCCCTATTATCAAGAGATTTTCTCAAACTAGGAAGAGCGCAAAACAGCTAATCAAATTATGCCTATCTTCAGGTAGCCAACCCATCATCCCCAACTATAAAAACGCCCTGTAGACATGATGGATTGACCTGCCCCTCCTCAACTTCGTGGGT